>JAFASY010000191.1 GCA_019244235.1 Chroococcidiopsidaceae cyanobacterium CP_BM_ER_R8_30 | reverse complement strand
TTCTCCCAAATTTGTCTCTGGACACTAAAACCAAAATGCCCCTTTCTGTAATTTACCCACAGTTGGTCGATCGTGCAGAGTTCTTGACACGGAAAGTATTTTATAGCTTGAGAACTAAGTAGTTGTTCTTGGCAGGCTATTCTGAGCATGAGCGTACCAGTTTCTCGATCGGCCTCTTTCCAGTTACCCAGTTCTAGTAGATTTGTCAAATTTGTGTAGTCTATCCTGATAAATGACCAAGAGTAAGATTCTTGTGAATCTTTTCCGGTACCAGACATTCTTTTTCCATCTATCGTTAGAGTTCCCTCATTTTCTCCCCTTCTCCAGCTACACCACCAAGGTTCTGATAGTACGTGATGTTCTAGGATAGAAATTTGATTATTTTCAGAATTCCAGTGTCCTTTAACATTAATACAATAAGTCCAGTCTACCTTTGAATCCTTGACAATCAAGGTTCCATTAAATAAGTAACCTGACTGTTGAGTAACAATTAGAGTAGCAGGCTTATCTCTTGTTCCGAAATTACCCAACCAAGTTCCAACCATTGTTGGTAAGTTTAGGGGCGTATCATTACTGAGTGGAAGTAATGCCAACCAATCCTGAATTGACTGAGGGCAATTTTCTGGCTTTATCTCCATCTCTTTCAGAATTGCCTGATTTACCTTATCACTGAGATGCAGGTTAATCTGCTTTGGTGGTACTAAAGGATCTTTTCCAAAGTTTTGAGTCTCATAGTCTCTATCTAAAGCGCAGGGTGGGGTTTTTCCTGTTAACACAGCGTAAAGTGTTGCGGCAATCGCATAAACATCAGTATAAGCTCCTCGTCTGCTTCGTCCGAAGTACTGCTCAATCGGTGCAAAACCAGGAGTTAAGAATTCTGTATGTCTTTGTGTCAAATCAGGGGTAAAATGACGAGCTATGCCAAAATCAATCAGCACAGCATCATTATTACTAGAACGCAAAATGATGTTTTGCGGTTTGATATCCCGGTGCAATAGACCGTTTTTATGAACTATCGTCACGCTGCGCCAATCTGCCTAATATAAAGCAATGCTTCTGCTTCGGGCAATGTACCCGTTTTTTCAACCCGACTAGCTAAATCAGTGCCTGCAATGTATTCCATCACCAGACACCACAGCTCCCCCTCTTGAATCACCTCCTCAATTCGGACAATATGGGGATGAGAGCATCTAGCTAACTTTAACGCTTCATTCAGGAAGTCTTGCTGAAATTTAATAAAGTCTGGATGCTTTTGTATTGGATCATTTAGGCTTTTGACAACCATGGAGTTTCCATGCTCATCTCTGACTTGATAGGTAATACCAAAACCACCCAACCCTAGTTCTTGCTCTATGGTGTACTTGCCCTTTTGTAACCTTTGCCCAGTTGACCAAGCCATTGCTTATAAATCTTTTACAATTACTGCTTACTGAAACAGAAGGTTCAAAATTTTCCTCTGTTTCTACTTTGTCCCTACTAACAACTTGATGAGATTGAATATACTAGGGATGATTTCAGGGGTTTAAACTCTCTGAACTCTACCAGAAGATTCTGGCAGTACAGACATAAGAGGATATCATTCAAAAATCTTCTTCAAACCAAGAGCCGCTAGCCCAACTACTGCACCAGCAGCTATCACTGGAGCTGCGCCAATGGCAACAGCCGTTCCTCCTACTGCTAAACCCATACCTCCAACTATCTCTGCAACGACTACACCTGCTGCCATACCTGCTCCGGCGTATGCTGCGGCTTCCTTAGCTTTATCAAAATTATCTTCAGTCACGACCTCTTTTCCTTAGTTAGAACAACTCCTCTATACTGGCTTCTTTAGTTACAGATGGGGTTTTGCAAACATGAAGAATTGTATGAAGAGTTAATGATTAGCTTTCATTTTGTTTACGGTTAAGAGAGACTGATTCGTCAAATGGGCACGCCAAGCTATAACCCTTGCCCTATCAAAATCAAGCATGGTGAGGGTTTTAACGTGTGTTTTTTGGCCTCGTTTCGCTCGGTGTCAATCCTTTCCTGCTCTCGCTGTAAAATTCAGGAGCTTGGGTTGGTAACTACGATCGAGCGCTATGACGGTCCTGTATTTCAACTTGTACGACGTTTTCTAAAGAGTGATAAGCCTGAGAAGCCGGACATTCACATTCTCTCAGTAGGGTTTGGAATTATTTCTACTACTAAACCTATTCTCAACTATGATTGCAAGATGACAAAGGAGTGTGCTCAGGATTTGCAACCGACTTGCGATGACACCTTGAGGAAAATTGTTGCGGCTGAGGCATATCGAGATATTTGTGTTTGTGAAGGTCAGATTTATTGTAGTAAGTAAGATGCATCACCTAGAAGATGCCCTATCCGCTCTAGAGATTGAACTAACCAATGAAGAGTGCCAGTATCTAGAGGAACCTTACCAACCACATCCTGTATTAGGACATCACTGAATTCTCGTATGCTGCCAATTTCTAACACGGTGAAGATTCCAGAGCACGAGATCGAGATGAGTGCGCTGCGCTCTCAAGGTGCAGGTGGGCAAAACGTAAATAAAGTAGCGACTGCAATTCACTTGCGTTTTGACATCCTCGCTTCCTCGTTACCAGAACGCTACAAGGAGCGACTGTTGAAGCTGAATGACCAACGCATCACGAAGGAAGGCGTGATTGTGATTAAATCCCAGGAACACCGCAGTCAGGAGCAGAACCGAGAGGAAGCCCTAAAACGGCTGCAAGCGTTGATTAAGAGTGCGATCGCCCTACCGAAACCTCGTAAACCCAGCAAACCCACTCGCACTTCTCAGAAGAAACGCCTGGACAGCAAAAGTAAGCATAGTCAGATCAAAGCCATGCGAGGCAGGGTTACGGACGAGTAGTTTTTGATAGACAGAATTAGAGCATTTCCAGAGGAACCGCTTTAGTGGGCAGTGGAAAGGCGGCATCCAGGGTTGCCAGTTCTTTTGCACTAAACCTCAAATCTAGGGCAGCAAGATTCTGCTCTACATGCTCAGTGCGACTGGACTTGGGAATCAGAATCACAGTGAGAATTTTCAAGAGTTTACAGTTCAAGCCGACAGCGGAAAGCCTGCTGCCATTATCCAACTGAAGAAGAGAGCAGACCCAATTGCATACACCCATGCCCGATTTAACCAACCTGCAACCAGAGATAAAATCCCCATCAGTAGCGGAAACAACGGCAGGAGTAGGAACATGAAGCTCAGTTGAGGCAGAAAATGTAGCATCAGCACAAAACCACCAATCAAAATGACGCTCTGTCCTAGCCACCAGAGAACTCGTTTGCCCACGCCAATGTTTTGCTGCACAATCCCAGCAGCTAAAAACCAGGGTAAGCAGGCGATCGCCCCTGGCAACCATAGGTGCAATCGCATGGGAATGAGCCACCATTGGAGCCAGACAACCTGTGCTATCGCGCCAAAGGCAATCCAGAGGATGCCAAACAGCACAATTCCTAAACCAACTGCACGGAGAGTGAGACGAGGCAAACGGGCAAGCATTGCCAGCCAGGTTAGTCCAGCAATCAGGAACCAGACTCCCACTGCTCCACCCACCTGAACCCCACCCAAATCTTGTAGCTCAATCTTTTGACTGAGCAGCACCAATCCTGCCACTGCCGCTAGCGGCGCAATGGCTAAACCTGCCCACTGTCGAATGGAAGCAATTCTAACTGTTGGCTCTTCTGGTGCAGCGATGAGTGGAGCCACCGCCGCCAACCCCACTAGCCAACCCAGTAGATGTAAGCCATACCATCCTATGCGGCGATCGACGTACTGGCTATCGTGCACCCTACCAAACGTTGTATCTAGCCACCCTAGGGCTGCCTGATGGCTGTGATCGCTAAACAGGATTGTAATGTGTTCTACACCAGGGATCACAACTAGTTCTCGCCCCTTACCTGCTGCCAGATTGGTATTTTCTCCCCCTGCCTGTGCTAGCAATCGTTGGGCGTTGGCAACAAAACCCCCCTCTCCACTCCCTGCCTGTAGCTGAAGATTGCGAGGAACTTGCGGTGTCACATCTGCACCCGTCGGAGAGACTGCAATGGTTGCGGCAAAGCGATCGGGATCGCGGATGCCAGCCGTCATGACAATTCCGCTTCCCATCGAGTGCCCTAAGAGTGCCAAACGTTTCGGATCAACTTCTGGTTGTTCTAGTAAGGCTTGCAGGGCAACATCCAGGTTTTGCTGTAGCTCATACCGTTGCAAGCGAGTGGAATTTGCCCCATGTCCATCAAAATCCCACAGCATGACCGCATAGCCTGCATGAGCTAGAACATGCCCATAGCCCAACATCAACTGTTTGGAACCAGCAAAGCCATGTGCAACCAAGACTCCTGGTATTGCCTTTGCCCCTTGAGGTGCAAGATACAACAGGGGAATGCCTTCTTGCTGAAGCGATCGCACACTAAGTCCCGATCGAGCTACGACGATTCCCCACCAGGATGAAACAATCAGCAGAATTGCCAGTAACAATAGCCCCAAGCGTTTACGGTTTAGTTTCACGGATTACAACCTGAATAGTCTCTGCCTCATGATTTCAAGATGTATTAGACTGGCTTTTACCAAATCGCAATATCTCTAACGCTATGCTGCCCTCATCTCGATTAATCACCTTTCCTGTAAGTCATTACTGCGAGAAGGCAAGATGGGCATTGGAAAGACTCAACATTCCCTACATTGAAGAACGCCACGCTCCCTTGTTTCATCTCATGGCAACAAGGCGCGTAGGTGGAAGCTCTGTCCCTGTACTCATTTTAGATGGAAAGGTGCTTACTGACTCCACAGAAATTCTCAAGTACCTGGATACTATTGCCCCAGACGATAGAAAGCTATACCCGTTAGATTCTGAATTGCTGAAACAGGTTGAAGAATTAGAAACACTATTCAATACCAAACTTGGTACCTCAACAAGAATCTGGGCATACTCCTACACCCTGGATAGACCACAATTATCAAAGCGACGCTTCACCTACAGAGTTCCATTTTATGAGCAGGTCTTGTTTCCTGCCATTTTTCCACTTGTCAGCTCCAAGATTCGTCAAAAACTGCATATAACTCCTGAAACTACCACTGCTGCTTATGATCAAATCATCAACATTTTTGCAGGTATCGGTGATTTGTTAAAGGACGGACGCAGGTATCTCGTTGGCAATCGTTTTTCAGCAGCCGATCTAACTTTTGCTGCACTCTCTGTGGCTGCAGTTAGGCCCCCAGAATATGGCGACTCGGCTCTCGCCTTATCCAACTTAGAACAACTGCCTCCAAAAATGGCAGAGCAAGTCTGTGGCTTTCGAGAAATGCCAGCAGGAGCATTCGCTTTGCGTTTGTGGCGTGAACGAGCAGCTAAGCAAGATCTTTGCCGCTGAACCTGCAACACCTTACCAGATCCCAATGAGCAATCTTTAAGCGACATCCCCATCGGTAAACTGAGCAGCCCAACGGTTGAGGTTAGCGGCAGCTCTAACGTAGAATCTCCTCTAACCGATGCTGATTCCAAAGTGACTGATAAAGACCAGGTTGTTGCAGCAGTTCAACGTGAGTACCAGACTGGACAACTTGTCCCTTGTCCATCACTAAAATTCGATCTGAGCTGGCAGCAGCAGACAATTGGTGGGAGATAAAGATCACCGTTTGCCGTTGAGTGCCAGCAGAAAGATGATTCAAAATATCTGTTGCTGTCTGATTATCTACGCTAGAGAGGGCGTCATCTAAAATTAAAACTGGTGCATCAACTAGCAAGGCACGGGATAGGGCAGTACGCTGCCGCTGCCCACCAGAAAGCGTAATGCCGCGCTCACCAACAATGGTTTTATATTGTTGTGGAAAATTGAGAATTTCTGGGTGAATTTGCGATTGCTTTGCAACTTTTTCCACTTCTGACTGCTCAGCTAGTGGTTCGCCATAGCGAATATTGTTTTTGATAGTCGTGCTGAAAAGAAAACTATCTTGTGGAACGTAGGCTACACAATTACGTAAATCCTGCAATTCAATCTGAGTTACGTCATATCCATCCAGAAACAACTGCCCTGCCTCAATATTTAACAGTCGCGGTATCGCATTTGCCAGAGTTGTCTTCCCAGAACCAATTGGTCCTACAATCGCTACTGTTTCCCCTGGCTCAATCGTAAAGCTGACGTCACGCAAAGCAGGGGTGGTAGCTCCTGGGTAGGTATAGCTAAGCTGCTGAGCCTGTAATCGACCTTTGACCTGTTCTCGTGGCAAATGGATAGTGCTACTCGTATCTTTGATTCTGGGTTCAGCCATCAAGATCGACTCGATGCGATCGATGCTGACTTCACCCCGTTGATAGGCAGTAATTGTAAAACCCAGTAGTGTTGTAGGGAAAACAAGGCGCTCCACGTACAAGAGCAGAGCGACAAAATCACCAACACTGATAGCTCCAGAAGAAATTTGTCCTGCTCCTAACCATAGTAAGAGTAGCAAACTGACGTATGCCAGTCCTCCCACTAGGGGAAATAAAGTATTCCGCGTTTTCGCTAGCAACAAATTTGCTGATAAAAGCTGCTGGTTGAGCTGACGAAAGGCTCGACGCTCGTTCTGCTCTTGCGCGTAAATTTTGATCAGAGCCATGCCGCTCATGTCTTCCTGGATCAGCTCACTGAGGTTAGAGAGTTCCTCCTGCACCACCATTTGTTGATCGCGCAACCTATCGCCAAACATCTGCACCAGAATCAGCATGAAGGGATAGGGGGCGAGCGCTACCAAAGTCAGCTTCGTATTGATTGATAACATGACTGGCAGCGTGAGTAGGTAAGCAAATACAGTATTTGCCAAGCTCAGCACTGCAAATCCCAGTAGCCGTCGGATGTTATCAACATCACTAGTAGCACGGTTAATTAAATCGCCAGTTGCATTAGCAGCAAAATAGCTTGGCTCTAGCTGCAACAAGTGTTGAAAAATCTTTTGCTTGAGGTCAAATTCCACCTGACGCCCCACTCCAAATAGGGCAATGCGCGATACCATGCGAATGACCCACATCACAGAGCTGAGTATGATAATGAGTCCTACATACTGCAAAACATGCCTAAAACTGAAAGCAACTTGCAGTTTGTCGATAATATTGCCTATCAGCCAGGGAATATAGACACTCAATCCATTAACTATCAACAGTGCTAAGATGCCGATCGTAACTTGTCGCCAGTGAGGACGCAGATAGCCACCTAGTTTGGAAAGTCGAGATGTCGCCATGTAATAAATTCAATCAGAGGAGGGTTAGAGCAGTTTTGCCTTCTCTATCCTAAAAATTACTGATTGATGTTGTCCTCTGTCTGACTTGTCGTAATCTCTTAAAAGTTGTATAAACATGCTGAAGTCATAAGGTTTAAATTATGTCGCCTGTAAAACCAAGCATTCTGGTTACAGGGGGAGCAGGATACATTGGCTCCCACACTGTTTTGGCACTCAAACAGGCTGGTTATGAGGTCATTGTTCTCGACAACCTGGTATATGGGCATCAAGACTTGGTGGAAAAGGTTTTACAGGTAGAACTGATTGTCGGCGATACTAACGACCGAGCGTTGCTCGACCAGTTGTTTGCTACCCATCAGATTGCGGCAGTTATGCACTTTTCTGCTTATGCCTATGTCGGGGAGTCAGTTATAGACCCTGATAAATATTATCGTAATAACGTTGTAGGCACACTGACCCTGCTAGAAGCAATGCTTGCCGCGTCGGTTAAGCAATTCGTCTTTTCTTCCACTTGCGCTACCTATGGAGTGCCGCAAGAGGTGCCAATTCCTGAAGATCATCCTCAAAATCCGATTAATCCCTATGGAGCCACTAAACTGATGGTGGAGCGAATTCTCAAGGATTTTGATGCTGCTTACGCTTTGAAGTCAGTGGTTTTTCGTTACTTCAATGCTGCTGGTGCTGACCCTTATGGTTTACTAGGAGAGGATCATAATCCTGAAACACACCTAATTCCGTTGGTACTCATGACAGCCTTGGATAAGCGTGAATCTGTCTCAGTTTTTGGTACCGATTACCCAACACCAGACGGAACCTGTATTCGTGATTACATCCATGTTACAGACCTAGCAAGTGCCCACATACTGGGATTAGAATACCTGTTGCAAGGAGGCGATACGGCGACGTTCAACTTAGGAAACGGTAATGGTTTCTCAGTTAGGCAGGTGATTCATACAGCTCGTGAAGTGACTGGGCGAGAAATCAATTTGGTTGAAACAGCTCGTCGCCCTGGCGATCCGCCAATCCTTGTGGGAAGTAGCGACAAAGCTAGACAGATTCTAGACTGGCAGCCTCAATACTCAGAACTATCGCAAATCATTAAACATGCTTGGCAGTGGCATCAACACCGACATAGCTAGGTGAGTTTCACAGAAGATGCCACGGCTTTTACTGCTAGCAAGCCCCAACTTTAGCTAGAAGTACATGAATCGTTTTAGCAATTACAATTAGATCGTACAGTGGATACCAGTTACTTTGGTAGCGCAGGTCTAGGTTAACGACCTCTTCAAAATCCTTCACACTAGAGCGACCATTGACTTGCCATTCGCCAGTCATACCTGGTTTAACATTCAACCTTTGCCAATGTCGCTCATTATAGTGAGCTACTTCATCAGCAGTCGGCGGACGTGTCCCTACTAAGCTCATTTCGCCCATCAGGACGTTCCAAAACTGAGGTAGTTCATCCAAGCTAGTGCTTCTCAAAAAGCGACCTACACGTGTTATGCGTGGATCTTTGCGGTTTTTAAACAGCAATCCAGTCACTTCGTTTGCCACTTGAGACTTCAACGCATCAGCGTCTTTAACCATTGAGCGAAACTTACGGATACGGAAAGTTCGTCCTTGGAGTCCATAGCGCTCTTGGCTGTACAAAATTGGTCCGGGGCTATCCAACTTGATCGCGATCGCAATTGGCACAAACACAATTGCCAAAATCATCAATCCGACCGAACTACCCACAATGTCCAAAAATCGCTTAAACACTGAGTAAGTTGAAGGATGAGGTAAGCGCTGATCCAGAGAGTTAATTGCTACAACTTCTTTCACAGTGGTGGGTGAGAGTGCTTGGAACATTGTTGCTTGGGACATTGTTACAACCGTTCAACAGTACTATAACCGTTAACTTACGTAAACATACACAAAATATATACCTACTCTCAGCTAAAATGGCAGGGTAAAGAGCCACACTTTACGCAAGCTTCATCAAAAAGCCAATCATATAAAGCTTTTATAAAGAAGATGGATTTTGGGTTGTATCCATGCTCAGTGACTATACGGGCGATGGTCAAAAGTTAAAAAATGGGCGTCTGTGCACTGTCTCTTTTAAAGTCTCAGCTGAGTCACAGCGATGTGACCTGAGAAGCAGATATCAACATCGGTGCCAGGAGTGCGATCTCGCTTAGCATACTCTCCCGTATAGTAGAAGGCTTCTCCATCAAGACGGTAGTTAATTGGCAACGAGTTAGTACTAGGTTCACAGAACACAACTTTAGGGTCAGGCTCTCCTGGCTCTAAATGGGGTAAATTTACATTCCAGAAAGTTCCTGGTATTGTTGAGCGATTGAGTAAGTTAGATAGTACATTAGATGTCCAGCGAGCAGCAACATCCCAATCAACATCACGTTTGCCACGGCGATAGTGGGAAATGGCAATCCCCCCAATCTGATGCATTGCTGCCTCGCGTACAGCAGCAACAGTGCCTGAGATATAAGCATCAACTCCTAGATTGCCTCCAGCATTAATGCCAGATAGCACTAATTGCACATCTGGACACAGATGCGCAATTGCAAGCCGGACACAATCAGCTGGTGTGCCAGCAACAGCGTATTCAACAGATGAGCGCTGCTGGACGTGAATTGGTCGAGTTGTGGTGACTTGATGACCACAGCCAGATAGGTGGTCTCTGGGAGCAACAATCACAGCCCTACCATTCACAGCTTTCCAAAGAGCCCGAATACCAGGCGCATCAATCCCATCATCGTTCGTCAAAACCAAAATCATACTGCCACTCCACACTTGGACCAAGTCTAGCCCCAATAATCCAAGCATGTGTTGGGTTAGCGATTTTTCTTCCCTTACAACGGCATTCATGTTAAGGCGAATCGAAGAGTGATTTTAGTTCATGGTTTGTGTATTATCTTGGAATAAAAGCTTCAGAGCGGTCAGTATCATTCACTCTATATACCAATAAGACTGTTCTTCCTGGCTGCAAGCCAAAGGCTGATAACTTTAGTAAAAGTCGTTAATTAATTCAGTTCAATGAAACAGCTCCTCAGACAAATGTGGAAAAAGTACATCCAGCGATTGATGCTGCCACTGGCACTCATGATTTTGATAACTCTTAGCTTAGCAGTGCCGACAGCTAATGCTACTGGAGTTTATCAGATGCCAAACTTAAATCCAGGCGATCACACTTGGGTCATTGACCAAGCCGAGGTTTTAAGCCGATCTAATGAGGGTACACTGGGCAGAAAGCTTGACAACTTAGCCGAGGCAACTGGTAATGAACTCAGGTTGGTGACCATTCGTCGCCTTGACTACGGTGAAACCATAGAGAGTTTTACCAAAGGACTGTTTGAAAAATGGTTTCCCACACCAACAGCTCAAGCAAATCAAACTTTATTGGTAATCGATACACTTACAAACGGTAGCGCCATCAGGAGCGGCGACGAAGTGAAATCTCGCTTAACAGATGATATTGCAAATAGCGTAATTTCTGAAACGCTGCTTGCACCACTTCGGGCTGGGGACAAATACAATCAAGCATTGCTTGATGTCAGCAACCGCTTAGTTGCTGTATTATCTGGTCAAGCCGATCCAGGACCACCTCAAATTGCCGAAACAATCAAGACAGAAGGCACCTTCAAGAGTTCTGAAGAAACCGAAGCTAGCAATGCCACTATTTGGGTCATTGGTCTTTTGGTTGCCGCCACCGTGATTCCTATGGCGACTTACTATCTCTACCAGATCTTGCAATCCTAGTCCTGAACATACTCTTGCCCCATTACCAAAGCCATCTCAGCTCGGACTAATTCCCGCCCCAAATAGGCTGCATGATCTAAGCGAGTCACGAGACTAGGCTGAGATTGCTCAAAAATCTTCATGCAGAGCTCCTTGGCTGTTCTTCCACTAAATACGGCGGTGTGAGTCCGTTCTACCTTACCCCGCGCCGGAATCGGCTCACCTGTATCTGGATCGACAGCCAAACCACGCTCGTTGATCGCATTAGTGAAGTGCTTGGCACAAATAAGACCTGCTTCCCGATCCAAATAAACAATGAAGTAACCACCAGGATCGAGATCAATATGACGTTTAGACAGTTTGTCATCAATTGCTGCCAAGTCCTCAAGCGTTCGAGCCATATTCAACACCAATTTTTTCTCTTTCCCTAGTTTAGTTCGTCCTCCTTGCGAGTTTGTCCTCTCCCTAATCATCGCGCTTACTCAGAGGCAACTCCTGATTAATCGCGTCAATTTCCTGCTGCTCCATTTCATTTACCTCTCTGATATAGGAACGTAAAACTTGAGTCAGACGAGGATTGTAAAAGCGATGCAGACTGTGATTGGGAGTTGCAGGAAAGCCGCGACGTTTTTTATGACGACCGCCAGCTCCAGGGTCAAATGTTTTAATGCCATGAGTGATCGCCCACTCAA
>JAFASY010000182.1 GCA_019244235.1 Chroococcidiopsidaceae cyanobacterium CP_BM_ER_R8_30 | reverse complement strand
AGTGCTAGAAGATAAAGGTTTTAAGGTCGAGCGTAAGTTAAACTTAGGTGGCACGGCAGTAACGCAAGCAAGCATAGAAAGAGGTGAGATTGATTTGTACCCAGAATATACTGGTACAGCTCTCCTGGCTGTTCTAAAGCTTCCTAGTAGTAGCAACCGTCAAAAGGTGTACGAGACGGTTTCAAAAGAGTATAAAGAGAAGTTCAATTTAATTTGGCTTAATCCAGCACCGATGAGTAATACCTTTGCATTGTGTATGATAAAGGCAGAGGCAAAGAAGTATGGTATTAAGACAATCTCCGACTTGGTTGCTAAAGCTAGCGAATTGTCAATGATTGGGGCACCTGAGTTTCAGGAACGGGAAGATGGATTACCTGGTCTTAAAAAAGTTTACGGCAATTTTAAGCTTAAGAAATATCTGCCCGTAGATCCTGGTTTGAGATATCAAGGACTGATTTCAGGTCAAGCAGACGTTGTTGTTGGAGCCGCTACAGATGGGGAAATTAATGCTCTAAATCTGGTTATTATACAAGATAACAAAAATTTCTTTCCTCCTTATCAAGTTGCCCCAGTAGTACGCCGAGATGTCATAGAGAAGAATGCTGGGCTCGAAGGCACACTCAACAATCTCTCTTTCAAAATTACTGACGAGACAATGCGACGTCTCAATTATCAAGTGACTGGGGAGAAACGAGAACCTAGTGAAGTAGCAAAAATGTTTCTCAAGCAAGAGGGCTTGTTAAAAAGTACTTGACTGACTATAGAAGCTAAATACAAAAATTACTTAACAGCAATTAGAAGAGATTTTGTACTGAATATACAGAATGCTTTAACAGTTACTCCTTCCTAGGGAAGACAGATAGATAAGACGTAACTAACTATGCAGGCGGAAGAAATTTCATATCTATTTATCTAAGCTAATTAATTAGCTAGAAAATCAGGAGTATTATATATGTCTGAACAGCAGCTCAATGATTTACCTTCAGAAGTTAAAGACAAATTGCCTTCAGAGGCACAACAAGTGTTCCAGGCAGCATTTAAGAGCGCTAAAGAAGATGGAGTAAATGAAGAAGCCGCTCTTCAAATTGGCTGGAATACAGTTAAGCAAAAATATGTACAAGGTGAAGATGGCAGTTGGCACCGTAAGCCAGAAGATACCAATATTCACATTAAGTCTGTTCAATCTGGTGGTAATTGAGAGACTGATTGCTTTTGTTATAAGCATTAGGAATCAAGCTGGTTGCAACGCATGATTTGCTTTAACCCCCCGACCTTCCTTTTCCCAAAGGAGGGTCGGGGGGTGCTTTAACTTGCTTGTCTCCTGTTTACGATGCGAGGGGAACAGAGCAGGATCATTAGTGTCAGACAGGCTACAAAAAGGGAGTGCCAACGATATGCATTGATTATCCTGGGGTAACCTACGCTCAAGGTACTCCCTCTACGATTTGTTAAGACATTTACTCAGTATGGTAATGTTGACGTTAGTAAAAAATAGCTTGAACACATAATAAGTGAACTTTTTCAAGTATCCTTAGTAGAACATTACCAGTCGTCCCCTCAACTATGAATCTTTGTTTTCAGAAATCACGTATTAGGCACTTTATCTGGGTGCTATGGGTAATCTCCATATGTAGCAGTTGCGGCGCTAATGGTCAGCCAGGAGGTGATGCTTCTGCAGATAATGGAAATACAGTCAAGATTGTGTCCAGCTTTCCACTAACAGGCAGTGACGTGGGTCAGGATCAAACAATTGTCAACGGCATCAAGCAAGCTCTATCTGAAGCTAATTACACAGCCTGTAGCGGCAAACTCAAGATAGACTATCAGTCCTTGGACGATGCCACTGCTGCTTCTGGGAAATGGGATCCAGCCCAGGAAACGGCGAATGCTAACAAGGCTGTAGCCGAAAAAAATGTCGTTGCCTACATCGGTACGTTCAACTCTGGTGCTGCCAAACTATCAATTCCCATCCTGAATCAAGCCAATATATTTATGGTCAGCCCTGCTAACACTTATCCTGGCTTGACTAAAGCTGTTAAGGGCAGCACTGCACCTAACGAGCCTAACGTTTATTATCCCAATGGTAAGCGCAACTATGCCCGTGTTGTTGCAACTGATGACCTCCAAGGAAAACTAGCTGCCAACTGGGCTAAATTATTAGGGGTGAAAAAGGTTTATATCTTAGATGATCAAGAGCTTTATGGCAAGGGGATTGCAGATATCTTTGAAGAAGACTCCAAAAAGCTTGGCATTCAGGTACTTGGGCACGAGGGAATAGATCCTAAAGCGGCTGACTATAAAGCGTTAATGACTAAGATTAAGGCTCTCAACCCAGACTTAATCTATTTTGGCGGCATCACTGCAAACAATGCTGGTCAGTTAGTTAAAGACATGCGTAGCGTTGGGATGGCGCCAGATCAGGTTAAGTTTATGGGACCGGATGGCATCTTTGACCAAGCTTTTGCTGATGCGGCAGGTCCAGCTGGGAATGGGGCTTACGCTACGTTTTTAGGTCTGCCGCCGAAAGAGCTAACTGGAGCTGGTCAGAAATGGTACAAAAGCTACAAGAGTACATACCATTCTGAACCAGAGCCCTATGCTTCTTACGGCTACGAATCTGCTGAGGTAGTCATTAATGCAATTAACAAAGTCTGCAAAAACGACCGCGATGCCCTTCGTGAAGCAGCGATGAATACTAAAGACCTTAAGGGACTTTCTGGTACCTTTAGCTTTGATAAGAATGGCGATACTACCCTCGCTATAGGGTCAGGAAACGAGGTTAAAAATGGTAAGTGGACGTTTGTCAAAATGCTGAAGTTTTAGGAGATAATTGTCGATGGTCGATGCTAATTGACAAAGTCGAGTTGCGAATCGCCGCTTTGTCACGGCGGTTCGAGCTTCGTTGCTCATCAATTAGCAATTAAAAGTTGTCTGACCAAGTTCTCACTCAAGGGGTTGCCAGAAGCTGCTCCGGCAACTCAAGAGCGCAAGCTCAATGATAAAAACTTGGAATTTTTGTATTTTTAATCTTAAGATAGCTCAGCTATCTAAATTGTTAAGAACACCATGAAACGATGGCAGAAGATTTTTCTATTCTTGGCCTTAGCTTACTCAGTGCTTTTGCTGGGACCGATTGCTGGGCTTGATATTCCAAGAATTACGAGAGATGTAGTTAGTCACCCGGAAACTCTAGTTCAGCAACTTTTGATAGGTTTAATCAACGGCGCGATCATAGCTATTATTGCGCTGGGATACACCTTAGTCTACGGCATCATTGAGCTAATCAATTTTGCCCATGGAGACCTATACATGCTGGGAGCCTTTACCTCGCTTACTGCGCTCGGTGCGTTCGGTGTGGATGGTAGTGCAACTTTTCAAGCTAGCATCCTACCAATATTCCTGACATTAATACTCGCGACTACAATTTGTGCTGGACTAAATGTCCTGACCGAACGGTTTGCTTACCGACCCCTACGAAATGCTCCCCGTCTAGCACCATTAATTTCGGCAATTGGGGTTTCGTTCATTTTCCAGAATATAGGACTGTTTTGGGGAGGATTAAGAGCATTTCTCCCAGTTATGGGAAATAATGCCGCTGCACCTAAGGATTTTCCTGACCTGTTGCCTCACATTAATATCCTCAAATCTCTAGGGATTCAGAGTAACATCAACTTTACGACAAAAGAATTGATTGTGTTGGTTGCGGCGTTGGCGTTGATGGTAGGGCTACAGCTGTTTGTGCAGTACACTCGTCCTGGTAAGGCAATGCGAGCTGTTGCTCAGAATCGAGATGCTGCCAGGATTATGGGCATCAATGTCGATCAGATTATTGCCCTAACTTTTCTCATTGGTGGAGGTTTAGCAGGGACAGCAGGTCTTTTGATCGGACTCTATAACAACACGATTGTATTCACAATGGGCTTTACAGCCGGATTACGAGCTTTCACGGCAGCTGTATTAGGGGGAATTGGCAACATTATTGGAGCAATGTTGGGAGGAGTATTGATCGGGCTAATATCTGCTTTGAGCGATCAGTACTTGTCGAGCCGCTGGACTAATGCCTGGATATTTGCAGTCTTGGTCGTTATTTTGGTGTTTCGCCCCGGCGGTTTGCTAGGCGAGAACGTGCAGGAAAAGGTATAAGATTGGTCAATTAAAATGGCGAAAGCAACTAAGTCAGGCAATATACTAGGAACTGTCGCTGCCTTAACTGTACTGCTGTTTGGCGGTTGGAGTGGAGCTTTCATCGGTTGGCTACTTGGTGCAGGGGCAGGGTTGATGGCGGCTCAAGGGAAGAGGACAGTTGCACCTAAGCTGGGTATCCGTTTGGGAATCAGTGCTGGACTAACCTTGGGGATTTGGATCTTTGTTGCCAGTCTAGTCCAAGGATTTTTACTACTACCTGCTACTGGGGAATCCGCTCAGGGGTTCCAAGCGTTACTCTACGGTGGAGTTGGTCTAACAGTCGCAATGTTCACAGGTTGGCTGACAGGTTGGCTGCAAGGGTTAGGGAAAAACCGTCAACGAGCTAACCTTGCTCTACTGGCTCTCATCTTGATCAGCTTTCCCTTTATCGATCAGTTTGTTCAAACCAACTGGATAGCTACTGTGATTCAGATCCTCATTTTCGCTCTGTTGGCTCTAGGGCTAAATATTGTGGTGGGGTATGCAGGGTTACTGGACTTGGGCTATGCTGCTTTTTTTGCGATCGGAGCCTATACAACTGGCTTTTTATCCTCCCCACAGCTCAATGTTGAGTGGAACTTCTGGATAGTCATTTGGATTGCGGCAGCAGTAGCAGCAGTAGCAGGGGTTATTCTCGGCTCTCCCACTTTGCCTTTACGGGGTGATTATCTGGCAATCGTGACACTAGGATTTGGGGAAATTGTGCCTGTTGTGTTCCGCAATTTAACAAATGTGCAACTTTATGAGCCAATCTCAAGCATCTTTGCCAGTATAGTCGGACGTCCAGAGCTGGCGATTTGTCTCTTGGGCTGCCCCAATGGAATCAATCTAACTGGGGGTGAAGCAGGAATTAATCCAATTGGGCGTCCAGCTCTACCCCTGATCGGCACTTTTGAAACAGGTCAGTATCTGCCTTGGTACTATTTAGTTCTATTTTTGGTAGTCTTCTCTACCTTTATGGTTAGTCGTTTACGCGATTCGCGTTTGGGTCGAGCCTGGACTGCCATCCGGGAAGACGAACTAGCCGCTAGCGCTATGGGGATTAACTTGGTCCAGACTAAGTTGTTGGCCTTTGCCATGGGTGCAACTTTCTCAGGGTTTGCTGGCGCATTTTATGGCTCTTACATCAGCGCCATCTTTCCTGGTGTCTTTGATTTTTCAGTCTCTGTTATCATCTTATGCATGGTAATTTTGGGCGGATTGGGCAATATTGCTGGAGTGCTATTAGGCTGTACTATCATCATGGCAGCTGATAGACTCTATCTCCCTCAGCTAGCACAAGTTTTGAAGAGTCTACTAAATACATCAGTTTTACCCAACATTGAAAATCCAGCATTGAGAGATTTTTTGGCAACTAGTGTCGATCCCATCCAAAT
>JAFASY010000172.1 GCA_019244235.1 Chroococcidiopsidaceae cyanobacterium CP_BM_ER_R8_30 | reverse complement strand
GGGAAGTATTCGCGGGCATATAGCTCTGCTCATAATTCTCCTATGCTGCTGTTTGAGGCAGCTTTGACTTCAGAAAGGACAGACACCGTTGTCCAACAGTGGGAACAAAACCAGCAGATTTCATGGTGCTGGATGTGCCGTAGTAAGGGGTAAGCACAATAAGGACAGTCATGCACGATTTTTACCTCTGTCATTGCTCAAGGAAACACAATTTTTGGAGCCGCCGCATGTCCTAGGTAAAGATAGGCAGCCGTTCGCAGCACGATTTCAGAGTAAAGAATCTTTTGCAGCTCTAGAGTAGGAACACGTTTTGCCGTGAAGTTACGCACGGAACCCGCCATCAATCATTAGGTTGGCACCAGTGATGTAACCTGCTTCAGGACCAGCCAGATAAGCCACCATCCCTGCAACTTCCGAGGGCGCGCCAAAGCGACGTACTGCTATAAACTGCTTTTTGAGCATCTCAGCCATTTCACCTTCTGGAGGATTCATATCCGTTGCAATGGGTCCAGGCTGCACGTTGTTAATCGTAATTCCGCGTGGTCCGAGGTCACGCGCCAGTCCTTGAACTAACCCTTGCAGAGCAGATTTGCTCATGGCATAAACACCGCCGCCTATAAATGGCATCCGTTCGGCATTGGTACTACCAATGTTGATGATGCGTCCGCCCTCTTGCATGTGCTTGACGGCTGCTTGTGTCGCTACAAACACGGCACGCACGTTAACGGCAAGAGTGCGATCTGGATAGTGATCGCTCGAACACCTAGCGACAGCGCTGCTTGCACAATCTCGTTTGCTCGATCGGAGGAACTGGTATAAGTGAGAGCAACATCAGCCCCTTCACTCACAAAGCGCTTGACAATAGCGGCTCCGATGCCGCGACTGCCCCCAGTAACAAGTGCACGTTTATTCTTGAGTGTGTGGTTCATGTTGTGTAGCGTGGATAAGATGGGATGAATTGTTATGTATCTGACTTGATACTCTTTCCAGTAACATCAGTGGATTGAAATGGTTGTCAGTTAACTTGCATGAGGGACGGCAGTTCCAACTAGCCATTCCAATGGTCGAGGCTGAAAACCAAGTTCCCGTTTGGCTTTAGCATTTGATGCACCACGCATTTGAGTCCCGTAGTAGACGGCATCTGCACCACTGCTGCGCAGTGCCTCCTCAACTGATACCTGGGGAGGAGGTGGAGCATTGAGCCATTGGGCAAAGGCAGAAAGCCACACGCGTACCTCTAGGGGGCGATCGTCGGTAATCAGGTAAATGCCAGGGTTGCCCTGCTCCACTGCCGCAACCGTAGCGCTTGCCGCATCCTCAATATGTAACCACGACCAGATACCTTCGCCATTGCCAACGATTGGGTACTGTTGCTGTCGTACCTGCTCTGCCACGTCGCCATCGGGAGCAAACCAGGTACCAGGTCCGTAGAAGAAGCCATAGCGCAGGACAATTCCTTCGAGATTGGGGTTTTCTTGTAAGCGACGTTCGATCTCTGTTATTGTGCGCACATCTGCTGCCACTCGGGGTGAGCTACCAAAAGCCAGTGGCGTTTCTTCGTCTGCCAATCCGGTACCGGGAACCCCGTAGAAGGCGACCGACTGCCTGAGATAGCGACGCACGCCAGCTGCTTGCGCTGCCGCCAGCACATTCGCACCCCCTGCTAAACGGATGCGAATGTTTAGAGTTGCTGCCGCACTCATCGACTCAGCAGTAAAGGTTTTGGGCAGGGAGGTGAGTTGTTCAATCACCACTTCCGGCTGAGCGCGGATGACAGCCGCTTTGACAGCATCTGCATCGAACACATCTGCGATCACTGGTTCTACACCTTGTTCCACTAAGGTCTGAGCTTTTTCTGGAGAACGGGTCAGAGCCACCACATCGTGCCCTAGACCGCGCAATTGTGTAAGTAGCGGACGACCGATTGCCCCCGTTGCACCTGCAACAAATATCCTCATAGTTGATTCCTTGAATTAATATGTTGCTTATAAACTCTCCCTATTCTTCGACGTTCGCCTCATTTAAACCAGGCAAGTTTCTCAAGATAGGTTTTAAGTTGACACTCCCACCGACAAGTCGGGGGATTCTTCACTCAACCAGTCAACTTGCTTGTTAAACTCTCATCTAACAAGTAGAGGTTGGTCTGTCCTGAAGCGCGTTGAAGTTTTCCAGTGCCCCTGGATACTGTTTTAAAGCTTTAGCCAAAATATTTAGTGCCGCGTTTTCGTCTCTATCTAGCACACATCCACATTGACAAATATGTGTTCGTTGAGATAGGGCTTTTTTAACGATTTTGCTGCATCGTGAGCATTCTTGAGATGTGTAATGGGGTGGTACGGCAACAACTATTTTGCCAAATACCAATCCAAAATATTGCAACCATTCAAAGAATTGTGACCAGCCAGCATCACTGATACTTTTAGCCAATCTTCGGTTTTTTACCATATTCCGCACTTTCAAATCCTCGTAGGCAACCACATCTAAGAAGTGGACTACGCACCTTGCTAACTTCAAAGCAAAGTCTTTACGCTGCCTACTGACCTTTAAGTGCTTTCTACCTAATTTTTTAATCGCTTTCTTACGATTATTAGAACCCTTTTTCTTCTTAGATACTCTCCTTTGTTGACGTTTTAAAGCTTTCTCAGACTTACGTAGGTGTCTAGGGTTGTCTACCTTGTTCCCATCTGAGTCTGTGTAGAAGTCTAGCAACCCTACGTCTATACCAATATTGTGTTTGGTAGGAACGCTTTCAATTCGACGCTCAGCATCTATACAAAACTGAGCATAGTAGCCATCTGAACGACGTCCTACCCTAACTCGTTTAATCTGCTCTATCTGGTAAAAATGCAAGTCATGGGTTCCGACTAACTTGAATTCTCCCGCTGCAAATCCATCAATGAATTTGATGTATTTTCTGTCATCTGCTAATTTCCATCCGGTTGTTTTATACTCAACAGAACGGTTATTCTTCTGAAACTGAGGATATCCTTTCTTTCCAGGTTTATTCGCTTTACAGTTAGCAAAAAACCTTTGAATGGCAAACGCTGTACGCTCGGCACTAGCTTGTCTACCCTGATAGTTCAGCTTTTTTGCCCATTCAAATTGTTTAGCAAGAACCGCACAGTACTTGTTCAAGTCGTAAAGCTTGACGTTTCGGTTATCCATCCAATACCGCAAAGCCATGTTCCTAACAAACCGAGCTGTGCGGATCATCTCATCGACAATCCGAAACTGAACCTCTTTACCTTTTAACTTGAACTCATATACTATCATGACTGTATGATAGTATATTTTAGAGCTACAAGTGCCACTAAACTTTTCTAGTGTGAGTAGTACAAACCCTGTCCGCCATTCATCAAGAGTGCTAAAGCGCGGGTCTTCTGGCGGTTGAGCGATAAAAATTGTCAGAGCTTAGACCTTAGTGCATACAGACGATACCAACCACTGGTACGTCAAAAAATCAGCTTTGTGTCTAAGTTCATCCTCTAATTTACCTGTAATTCATCTACTGGTGACACTGCTGTTGGAAGAGTCTTCTGTTCTTTCTCCTGCCGTAGCAGACTCCAGAGATGAATGACTGCAAGAATTACAGCTCCAGCAGAGATGACATAACTATGTAAGGTATAAAGATGTTTTACTGTCTCGGTGTTAATCGCACCGCCTGTGAGTATATCTCGGAGTTGAGAACCGATAACCGGAATCGCTTCGATAGTTTGCAGCTCAATGCGGAAACGCCAGTATCCCAACTGGTCCCAACTAAGGATCATTGCTGTCCAAGCAAGCCCAATCGCGCTTAGTGCAAACAGAATTACACTAATCCAGGCAGTTAACCAGCTATTACAAAATTGCCTGCCAAGGAACATAACCACAATTTGAATCAGCGCGATCACAAGCACTTCATTCCCAGCAATATTATGTAGACGATGAATCAACCAGCCATTTTGTACCTGGTTGTCGATGAATTGTAATGACTGGTATGCCCCACCTGCTGTCGGTTCGTAATAAAAAGACAGCAGAATCCCGGTTCCTGCGGCGATAATTGTCAGCGTAATTATGGCAACCGATAGTATTGTTGCCAATCGCCGGAGGATAAATTCGTAAGAGATGCTCATAAGCAACTTGTTCATACCTTAAACGAATGTAAACTTTTAATAAAAGTTTAACGTAGTGACAGGCAGCATGTACTCTCCAGGGAGAGTAGCTAGATTCGCATAAGTCTATTTGTAGATGGGAAGATGAGGCAACATTTAAGCCAAATAAGTCACCCAAGCTTGCAGTGGTTCTGGTGAGCCGTACCAGATGCCAGGTGTTCTGGGAGAATGCTTAACCCCTTCTATCACTAAATTCTCTGCTCCCTCTAGATGAGCAGCAGCAATAGGAATAATGCCGTCACCCCAACAGTTACCTTGTCCGCAAGTTAATTGATAACTACTGTAGGCAAGCCACTTTCCTCTACGGCGCTCTCCGTAAATAGTCTTGCCAGCGACACAAACATAACGAACTTGACGGTAAAAGGCTCCGGGATAGTTGTCATTGACAAAATCGAGATTCCAGCGCGTCCATCGTTCGCGGCTAATGTGGGGAGTCCCAAGCGTAGCTAGAGTAGCAACATAGGTATGTGCTTGCCACGGACCCGCAGGTATGATAGCACCACGACCCAAGTAGGGTTTTTCTCCCAGATAGATACGGGCGAGCCATCCACCAGCTGAGTGCCCGACCAGGTTAATCTGAGGGACATTGTATTGCCTCATAACCTGCTTTACCGTCTGGTCGAGTTGCCGCAAAATTGGCGCAACGGATCTTCCCCCTAAAGTGGGGAACCAATCTCTACGACGTAGTGGCACTGTCGTTGTCGGAAAACCTAGTTGCTGTAAAGATTGCTCCAGTTCGCGGTAGGCGATCGCACTTTCTAAATATCCAGGCAAAATAACCGTCGGTAACATTTAGCTATCAGCTATAAGCTATCTGTTACTAGCTTACATACGTGACTCGTGAAAATCGGTACTCTTTGCGGCATCAGCGTGGGACCAAGAGATCCAGAACTGATAACCCTCAAGGGGTGACTTACGCGATCGCCCAAATTTAAAACTTCCCTATTTTTCGCTCTTGATTGTGCAGGTTAGAGGCTATAAAAGTATGAGAAATGAAGTATGAATTCTGTCTGCCACCTTATTACCCTCATCCTTCATCTTTTGTTGTACCTGCTATGTCCTACGCTTACATGACCAAAATGTCTAAACCCCTTCGCCAGCCAATTGTTCTGGCTGCTTTGGGCTCTTTAGGCATCCATGGGTTTCTTTGGGCAATCCTACCAATATTGCCAATAGCATCTAAACCATCAGCAGTTCAACAGCCACCCACTGTAGGACTTGTCGAGTTAACCCCAGCTGAGCAAGGTCGTCTGCCGCCGCTCAACCCGTTGCCCCCTGCTAACAAACAGCTAAGTGATTCAGAGCTAAGTCTACCAGAGTCGAGTTTGCCGCCACCATTGCCTCCGGAGCCAAGTGTACTACCACCTTTACCACCTCCTCCGCCTCCAGATCCGAGTGTATTACCACCTTTACCGCCACTTCCTTATACTGACTCTTCGGTACCTCCCAACGTAACTTATCCCCCCATTACCAGTTTTAAGCCTAGACGAGTGGCTCCACCACCACCGCCCTCTAGCCTTATATCCTCCTCTATCCTCTCTAAACAGCCGCGGACTGCTAAGCCATCCCCTCTACCAGGCAATCTGAGTAAAATACCTGAGCCTGAGTCCCATCAGAGGAAACTCTTCCCGCCCCCGCCCCCACCCCCAGTGCCATTTGCACCACCTACTAATACTGGTCTACCTCATCTTGATATCAAGCCAGCTGCACCTTTTACCCCGCCACCCACCACAGCACTGAATTCAGTGCCACAAAGGAACAGCAATCAATCACCGAATCAACAGACTGCCGTAGCTAATCCAGAGATCAACTCAGCCACCACCCCTACCCAACCAGAAAGCTCTTTAGATCGCCGGAGGCAAGCGCTCATAGCAGATTTAGAGAGATATCGAGAGCGTACTATCAATAGACAAAAGCTACTGGCAGATTTGGAGAAATACCGAGCCCAGACTGAACAGGCAACTATAGCTACTCTCCAAAGAAAACAACCGCCTACAACTAGACAACAGCAACTAGCTTGGCAGCGCCCAACCTCAACTGTTCCAGCCAGGAGTCCTCAGCCTGAAACAGCACTGCCCGCTAATGACTCTACTAGTTCAATGTCATCAGCAGAAAGAAACGCAGAAATTGCAGACTATGCTGCATGGCGTCGCGAAATTCAACAGAAGCAACCCGTTTCAGCGCAGCAGCTCTCGGAAGTCGTTAACATATGCCAAAAGCAGTTTGATGGCAGCACGACTAGAGCAGAGGTATTAGTGGACCCTCAAGGCAAGATTGCAGATGGTCCCAAAATTGTAGGTCAAATTGACCCTGGTATCGAGCAGGATACAGATAGATTTTTGAGAAACTATCCATTTTCGAAGACTGAAAAATTTACGATCTACCCTTTTGGCATCACGTATAAGTACAACCCCAGCAGCTGTTCAGAAGCTGATCTAAAACCAATAACCGATCAGACTGATAAGCCCCAACTCATCCCCCAAAATCTTAACTCTAATAGTCAACGTTCTCCTGGAGGTTTCCTCCAGGAGCTGCGTCGACTGCGTCAATCAACACCTGCATTGCAGCGACGAACAAAGCGGCACTATCATCGACCCGCAAGGTCCCATTTGCGAGACAATATTAATTCGCAACTCTAGATGCCCGTTCTATGACCCTAGACTCTGCTTTTGCTACTCAGCTTGCCTCTAGTGCTGAGAAATTGTTCCAGCTCTTAGACCGATTTAGCCAAGCACGAGTGCTGGTGGTAGGAGATTTAACTTTAGATGAGTTTCTCACTGGTCAGGTGGAACGGATTTCTAGGGAAGCTCCTGTCTTGATTTTGCGCCATGAGACAACTCGACGCGTGCCTGGAGGGGGAGCAAATGCTGTATACAATCTGGCGCGGTTAGGAGCAAAGGTGAAAGCAGTAGGACTTTTGGGAAAGGACGAACAAGGGCAATCTCTACGACACCTATTTGAGTCAGCTGGTATAGACACCAGCGGCATGTTAATTGACCCAGATCGTCCTACTGTAACCAAAACCAGAATTTCTGGACACTCTCGTCAATCTGTCACTCAGCAAATTGTGCGGGTTGATCGGAAATCTGATGAGTTGCCAGATTCTGAATTGCAGATACAACTAGCTGACTATATCCGGCAGCATCTGGACACAGTTGATGCAGTCGTTTGCTCAGATTATGGCGATGGGGTTCTGACTCAGCCAGTAATTGCGGCGGTTTTGTCTCATCCCCAGACGATTGTCGATACCCAGAAGCAGATTCAGCGCTATCGAGGTGCAACGATATTTACACCAAACCTGCCAGAAGCTGAGCAAGCTGTAGGATATGCCATTACAAATCCTCAGTCTCTTCGGCAAGCAGGGCAAGATTTACTCAATTTAACGCAAGCACAGCAAATCTTGATCACTCGTGGTGAGGAGGGAATGAGTTTATTTGACCGCGATGGGATGGAGCATCATATCCCAGCGTTTAACCGGACTAAAGTGTTTGATGTAACTGGTGCAGGAGATACTGTTGTGACAGCGCTGACACTAGGCTTAACAGCGGGAGCATCATTTTGGGAAGCGGCTGTGTTGGGAAATTTGGCAGCCAGTATTGTAGTAAGGCAGTTTGGCACATCAACTACAACGCCAACTGAGATGAAGGCGGCTTTACAAGCACTCATTGAAGCAAGTGATTAAGCCTGTCGAAAGCGATCACTCCCTCAAAAAATGGTTCAATTGCTTAATTGTTTAATGTACAGTTAATGTACAGTTTGTCATACATTCGGCTCGATGGAGAGATGGAATCCAGCGCTTTTCAGCACGGACTGAATCGTTGAGAACTGAGGATTTCCGTTCTCGGAAAGCGCTTTATAGAGACTCTCCCGACCGAGTCCTGCCTGCTCTGCTACAGCCCCCATACCTTCACGCGCCTGGACTACATCCCGAAGTGCAATAAGAAACGCCCCCATCCCCTCATCAAGTGCTGCCTCCAGGTAGCCAGCTGCAAACACTGGGTCTTTAAGGTCGTCACCAAAGGTTTCGTGTAGATCTTTCAATCGCATCTTTGTAGTCCTCCCATATGGAGATAGAAAACGTGATATCCTTTGCCTGGGTCCGCTTGTCCCCTCCGGCGATCAGGATAACGAGCGTTGTTCCCGACCGACCAAAGTACACACGGTATCCGGGACCGTAATCGATCCGAAGCTCGAACACCCCAGACCCTACCGATTTCCAGTCGCCAAAATTGCCTGCCCGTATTCGTGCAAGTCGTCCTTGAACAATCTGGCGTGTCTTTTCGTCCGATAGTTTTCGGTACCACTCCTCAAAGGGAGTAGTGCCGTCGTCGAGCTCCAGCACCTTAACTGTGAGTTCATTCACCATTGGTCCACTGTATCTTATAAGATACATAATGTCCTATAAGTGCTGCAACAGGAATTACAACCTTTTCCAAGCAAATGATGCAAGTTCGATTCTCGCCGCCCGCTTTCTCAAAACCCTTATCCTTGATACTCAGGTAGAACCCCTATACTCTACTTGATTAGCTAAGTTTAGGTTTAAGGAATATCATTCTGACTAATTTTCATCATCATTTCTTTGCTAATTCTAGATAATGCTGCAAGTCTATTTGCTTGTCTATCAATTGTTTCTTCAAAGATATTTCTGATAAGTCTTCCGTTACCAAAGGTTTTATCTCTATTTGTATACAACTTATTTAACTTATCAAGCAATACAAATTTTGCTTCAGGCTCTAAGTCAAAATGATTCTGCTGGCAATTTAATTGAAATATGGAAAATAATTCATCAGGTTTATAATCTTCAAAATCATAATATTTGTTAAATCTTGACTTCAGGCCGGGATTGGCATTAATGAACCTCGACATTTCTTCACCATAACCAGCAACAATAACTACTAGTCTATCTCTGTAATCCTCCATTCGTTTTAACAAAGTATCGATTGCCTCTTGTCCAAAGTCATTGTTTAAGTTTTCTGGCTTTAAAGCATAGGCTTCATCAATAAATAACACACCGTCAAGTGCTGATTCAACAAGTTTATCTACTTTGATTGCAGTTTGCCCGACATAAGCTGCAACTAAACCACTTCGATCTGTTTCAATAAGATGTCCCTTGGAAAGTATTCCTAGATGTTTGTATATTTGACCCATAAGACGAGCAACTGTTGTCTTTCCAGTGCCAGGAGGACCAGAAAATACTGAGTGTAGGGTGACAGAAACTTTAGGAAGTCCTTTTTCCTGGCGAAGCTTTTCAATTTTTATCCGGTTGATGAGAGTGCTAATTTCATTCTTTAATTTTTGCATCCCTACAAGACTATTTAGCTGCTTAAGAACATCATCTAAATTTTTAGATTGGACAAAAGTTGTATCAGGTATTTTCTGAACACTAGGTAGCTTTAGCTCTTGTTTCAATCGATGGATTTCAGCTTCAATCCAAGGATCATATTTTCCTAAGCTCATACTTCATTATTTTTTAAGATTAAAACTACATTAGAAGAAAGTATTGCTATGCTATCTATCAACAAAGCTGCTAACAACTGTAAAAACACGGGTAAAAGAGTATGAGAATAGTCTTAGACTAGTAGATCCACTGACTTTTTAGCTATTTGTGCCTAGTTATAACAGTCGGTTTGCACAACTGTTTTACAAAATCAATCATCTTAGTTATAGCACCACTTTTTCTCTATTAACGTCGGTATCTTAGTAAAGTATTCTCTTTCAGTTGAAATCACAAGGAATCTTAAATCTGAAAATCTGCATTAGTACTAATGTCATCATTTCGTATTTCAAATCAAAATCTGAGATAGCAGCTTCCTCAAAAGATTAATTCTCTCGCTTAATCGCACTCTCATGCCAATCTCGCAACAAAAAATCGGACAACCAAGTCAAACAAGCAAAGATGGAAATGCCTGTAAGCGCGATTAAAAACAGAGCGGCAAACATCTTAGGAATCTGCAAGTTATAGCTTGCCATGAGAATCTGGTAAGCAAGCCCTGACTGGCTACCACCTGTCCCAGCGACAAATTCTGCAACGACTGCACCAATCAGAGCTAATCCCCCACTAATGCGCAAGCCACCCAAGAAATAAGGCAAGGCACTTGGGAGACGCAGGTATAGCAGGGTTTGCCAGCGTGAGGCACGGTAGAGCTGGAACAGGTTGAGCAAGTTATGGTCAACACTGTTGAGACCAAGGATAGTGTTAGCAATAATGGGAAAGAAGGCAACAATCCAAGCGCAAACAACTAGGGCAGCAAAGATATCGTTCTTTAACCAGATGATAATCAACGGAGCCACTGCCACAACAGGCGTGGTTTGGAGGAGTACAGCATAGGGAAAAAAACTGCGCTCAATCCATTTACTCTGAGTAAACAGAATGGAAATCGCTAATCCCAAAACAGTGGCAGCAACAAACGCGACGACAGTAATTTTTAGGGTAATGAGCAAGGACGGGAACAGTTCGCCCCAATCTTGAAATAGCGTTTGCAACACCAGGATAGGTCCAGGCAAGAGATAGGGTGGTAGGTTGGTAATGCGGACGAATAGATCCCAAGCTATGATTGCTAAAATGCCCACGACTGCCGGAGCCAAAACATCAGGCGAGAGTAGGCGCTTGAACAGTGAGGGGCGGGAACTCATAAACTCTAAGAACAAGGCTGCCAATTGACGCCAAGACATAGTGTACGATTTCCTCTAGATGCTGGCAGTTTGCAAATCGCTGCTCGTGTCGGTCATACCTAACGAAGCTGCCGATAGAGAGTGAGAGACTTCTCGGCAGTATTGATTGTAGAGCGGCGATGTGCGGAACTCCTCGGTGCGGGGATAAGGGACATCGATAGAGATTTCTGCTACAACCCGTCCTGGTCGAGCTGCCATCACCACCACTCGATTTGACAAATATACTGCCTCATAGATATTGTGAGTAACAAAAATTACAGTCCACCGCATTTGGCTCCAAAGGCTGAGCAAGTCACTGTTCAGTCGGCTACGAGTCATCTCATCTAGCGCCCCAAATGGCTCATCCATCAACAGCACGTCTGGCTTGGTAGCCAGAGCTCTGGCAATTGACACCCGCATCTTCATTCCGCCTGACAGTTCGCGGGGAAAGGAGCGTTCAGAGCCTTGTAAGCCGACAAGGGCGATCACCTCTGATGCTGCCGCCAATGCTTTGTACTTAGGTATACCTGCAAGTTTCAGTGGTAATCGCACATTCTCTAGCACGTTTGCCCAGGGCATCAAAGCTGCCTCCTGGAATACATAGGCTATCTTGGGCTGCTCGTAGCTGCCGCCCCACTCAAGCTGTCCAGAACTCATACGACCTAACCCAGCAATGATTCGCAGAACCGTACTTTTGCCACAGCCAGAGGGACCGACTAGACTAATAAACTGAGAGGCACCAATTTTCAGGTTCATATCTTGCAAGGCAACAGTGCCATTGGCATAAACCTTTCTGACATGGCTGAGCGTAAGGGTAAGATTGTGGCTCATGCTAATCAACGGGTGTTCTGTCGGTAATAGTTTAGGAATCACTTAGGAGTGTTCTAGTAGGTTGCGGCTAACCGACTCGCCAGGTAATCTCCTGCCAAGATCGGTGGGTAGTGGGGAAGGGAAGTAGTGGAGTGGCAACTTTCCAAGCAAGCAATTTCGACTTCTGGATTTGGGTCACAGAATAAAGCAACGGAGTAACGCGAGCGCTCTGCATCTGTTGGTACGACAACCCGATGCGGCGTTGAACATAACTGTTTGTTAGTCCAGCGTTGCATAGCATCTCCAACATTGACAACGACGGTACCAGGAAGTGGTGGAGCTGCAATCCACTTGCCCTGTCTCGTACGGACTTCCAATCCGCCAACACCGTCTTGCAGCAGCAGCGTGATACTGCCATAGTCAGTGTGTTCCCCCGCTCGCAACTGCCCTGGTTGAGGCGTCAAATTTACAGGCGGGTAGTGGAGCATTCTGAGAAAGTAATTTTGACCATGCTTGTCATCAAAAAAGTCTTCTCTTAGATGTAGGGCGATCGCAAATGCCTGCAGAACTTCAGGAGCAACAACAGTCGTGCCAAGGCGATAAAACTCTGAAACCACTTCTTGGAATTCTGCTTGATTTGGTGGCCAAACAACCTGAATTCCCATATTAAAGGCTTCTTTCAAGTCCCACGGGCGAGCAGGGTTGAGCCGCTCTTTCAAAAAACCGATGTAACCACAGTTTGTCTGGTCAGATCGGGCTACCTGCTCCTTAACTGTTGCTGGTAGGTTAAAAAACTGCCTTGTTTGAGCGAGCAGCCGATCTAGTAACGACTGTGGGATACCATGATTGCGCAGATACATGAAGCCAATCTCGTGACAGGCTGTGTAGATCTGCTGAGCGACACATTGTCTTTCTGCCGCATTTCCTTGTCTGAACAGTGCAAAATCAATTATGGGAATCTGAACTGGTATCATCTAGAATCTCCTCCAAGCAGGAGCTAAGCTTTATAAGCTTGTACCCCTTTGTCAGCAAACTTCATGGTGTAAGCTTGCTTGTAGTCAGTGTTAGGCTTAAAGACTCCTCCCTGAACCATAGAATTGAAAAAGGACTGCCAACGCTGATCTGTCATCGCCCCAATCCCCTTGGTCGCAGCATCTCCACCTGTAATAATTTTGTATTCCTTGAGCTTTGACAAACCATAAGCCAGTTGGTCATCCCTCATTTGAGGATTATCTTTCTTGATCAACTCATTGCCTGGAGCAGGGTTCTCTAGGTAGCTATACCAACCTTTGATCGAGGCATCTACGAACCTTTGTACTAAGTTAGGGTTTTTGTTTACCAGTTCCTTCCTAGTTTCAATAGTAGTAGCGTAAGGTTGGTAGCCAAAGTCAGCTAGCAGGAACACTATTGGCTTAAATCCACCTATCTTTTCAATCGCGTAAGGTTCAGATGTGATATAGCCCTGCTGTGCTACATTTTTATCTGCTAAGAAGGGACCAGGGTTGAAGTTATAGCTATGTATCTGGTCACTAGTGAAGCCATATTTTGACTTCAAAAAAGGCCAGAAGGTACTGTAAGCCACTGCAGATACTAAAATAGGCTTGCCCTTGAGGTCTGACAAGGTTTTGACTCCCACGTTCGGGTGAGCAATTAAAGCTTGGGGGTCTTTCTGGAAGATAGCAGCTACCGTTACCTTGGGAATACCCGATTCAACCGACTTGATGGCATCTGCACCATAACCCATGAAGAAGTCGATTGCCCCTGCCATTAAGAGCTGTGTGCCGTTGACCTGTGGACCACCCATCTTGATAGTTACGTCCAAACCATGTTCTTTATAAATTCCTTTGGCGACGGCCTGATAGAAGCCACCATGTTCAGCTTCGGCATACCAGTTAGTACCAAAAGTCGCTTTATCAAGTGAGCTTGTACTGGCAGCAGGAGAGGCGGAGGGAGAATTGGTTGACGAACCACTACCAGAACAGGCAGTGATAATGCTGCTTCCCAACGTCATTGAGCCATAGCAAATGAATTTGCGACGACAGATGCCAAAGGGACGATTCGAGGAATTATGAGACTGAACCACGGAATAAATTTCTACTTTCTACTAAAAATGTCAAATGCCAGCAGCACGTCATACCCAAAATCTCTATCTCTAGAGAGTTTTAGGATTATTTATCTCAAAAATGCCGTATTCAGCGTACAGTATACAAAAGCAAGTCAAAATTCTTTGTACATTTAGATACAAAATACTTGATGTTCCAGCTCCACAAACAACTAGAAGAGAATTCGACAAAACAATTCGCAATCTTTAGATAAAAAACTTGCGTTCTTGCAATAGTCCCCTAAAGTTCTCACCCACGACTTCAGTCTGGCAATAATTGCGAATTACGTTAGCCGTCAGCGAAGCGAAGCGTTATTGCGAATTGCCCTCTAAGTGCCCCGACTTGGTGTTGGCCTAACCTCTGTCACAGGTGATTCTCCGGTTAAAAGACGCCCTCTGTTTGAGCTTTGTCCGGCGGCTGCGGGAGATTCGTCCACTCCAACGGGTGCACCTTCACCTATAGAACTACGTTGTGACTCTCCGGTTGTGGAGACATTACGCGAACGCACAGCCTCTAAAGCCTCCTTAATCACAACCGCAATCGGCACAGCTACAATCACGCCCAAAAGGCCGCCAATCTGCGCCCCCGCTAACACTGAAATGAGTACCCAAACCGGATTCAAACCAGTGAAGCGGCCCAAAATCCGGGGAGCAACCAAATTCTCGAAAATTTGCTGCACAACTTCAGCAGCAATCAATACCCGCAATCCTAACCAGACATCTTGCAGTGCCACTAACAGCGTCGTCAACACGATACCGACAGTGCCACCAAAGGGAACCAGAGCCATAATACCGATGGTTAAGCCAAACAGCCAACCAAAAGGCACTTTTAACCATAGAAAAGTGGGAATTAAAGCAGTGCCCATGCAGGTAGCGTAAATTAGCTGTCCAATGAAGTAATTTTGGAAGCCTAAACGTAGGGTTTGAGAAAAAGGCTGTCGAACTTGAGCAGGTAGCCATTGCACTAAACTTAGCCAGAGTTCGTCGCCGTGCTGTAGGAGATAGAACGCCAGCACCATTGTTAAGACAAAGTCTAGTAAGCTTGTGACTGTCACCACCGCCTGATTTAAGACTTGTCCAGCAATTGCCTGCAACTCTCCCTTGAGTCGATCATTGATTTGTACAGCTAGAGCATCTAGGCTAATTGGTAAACCCTGAGTCTCAGCCCACGCGTTCAATACCATCAGCTGATGCCGTCCTGAGTCAATCAACTCTGGCAAGCGGATAACCAGCTGCTGTGCTTGAGTGAGAACAACGGGGACAAGCGTCACACCTAAGGCTAAAAACACTGATAATGCCACCAGAAATACGAGAATAGCAACTTGTTCTCGCTTAGCACCCTGGCGCTCCATCCAACTCACAGGATAGTTCAGCAGAAACGCTAGCAGAGATGCTCCCACTAAAATGCCAATAAGTGAGTGAAAATAGGCAAAAATTGATGAAACTGCCCAAGCGTTCAATACTAGTAGGGGAGCAAACAGCGCCAGCGCTAAAAAGCGCGTCGGAGGCGTTATCGCCTGCCACCAGTCAAGGAGTTTGCGTTTCTGCATGTGCCAACTGCGGTATAGTACATCTCAAACTTTTTCCTGCTGCTTATTATCTCTAACTCTTATGCTTTAACTCATCCCTCTAGTTCAGGATTCCAGATCAACCGCTATGAAAGATATTGAGTCAGCCGATAATCCTACTTTCAAACGCTTATATCTTCTTGTTTACTTAATTCCCATTTTTGGCTTCTTCCCAGCGCTTTGGACTCTCTACCGCCGCCAAGGCAATCGGGAACAACTCACTGTTAGTCGTCTATCTGTAACCTTGGCAGGCAGTTGGCTGCTGGGCTATCTTTTGCTTGGGACTGCTGGAGAAATGTCTGAATTTTTGACCCTACGCCTCCTACTTTTGAATACCTTGCTAACCTCTGGTTACTTTATTGTCAGCCTATGGCTCATGGTTCGCCTATACTCAAGACAGTCTCCTCGCCTACCAGGGTTTAGCCGTTTTGCCGAGCGCGTTTTGGGCAAGTATCTGTCTTAGCGGGGCATCATCATAAAGATAGAGGTGGCAACTTTTTTTTGAGATTACGCACTGGCTAGTCAAACTCGGTATGATGCTGGCACACTACAGAAAGCTTCTGCTGAATTTGACAGAGTTTTAGCTGTCTATTTATCAGTTTAGTCAACAAGTGTGAGGAAGTCAGTGCCAGTTCAAAAAATTTCAGATCAATCCTCCCAAGCTTCACGGGCGTCCCAGTCTTCGAAGAAGTCCTTTCCAGCTAAATCTGGACGTAGGCTCTGGTTGGGACTTGGCATGGTTAGTGTGGCGTTTTTCTCGGCAACGGCAGGGGCGCTCTTAGCTGTCTCTTTTGCCAGCCAGCCCTTGATGCGATCGCCATTAAACCCAAAAGAGGCATCTACGTTCAATAGCGATCGCATCTCTGGTACGGGCTTGCAATTTTCACAATTAACTCGTCCTGTCAATATCTTGGTCTTGGCAATGAGTGTGCTACCAGAAGACGTTAGGAATCCTCCTCCTGGAACTACCAACCTGAGTTACTCCCCGCAGGTGAACTCGTTTGATGGGCTCTCGGACACCATGCTCTTGATGCGCTTTGATCCACAGACTGGCAAAACAGTTGTGCTTTCCATCCCTAGAGATACTCGTGTACCGATTGAGGGGCATGGGGTGCAAAAAATCAATGCGGCGAATGAACTTGGTGGGGTGGCTCTGAGTGCCAAGACAGTTAGTACTCTCTTAGATGGAGTGCAGATCGATCGCTATATCCGAATTAACGTTCTTGGCTTTGCTAAACTGATTGACGCTTTAGGCGGCATTGACTTCTACGTCCCCAAGGATATGAAGTATAAAGACGATACTCAGCATCTCTACATTGATTTGAAGGCAGGTGAGCAGCATCTCAATGGCGATCAAGCGCTGCAAATGTTGCGATTCCGTTACGACGCTTTAGGGGATATTGGTCGGATTCAGCGACAGCAGCTGATGATGCGAGCTTTGATGGAAAAATTCCTCAATCCTGCCATCATTGCTAAATTTCCACAAATTTTCTCTGTTGTTCATGACTACATTGACACCAACTTAACAATCGAGGAAATGGTTTCTGTTTTAAGTTTTGCGGCTCAAACCAGTCGCTCGAATACGGAAATGTTGTTGGTGAAAGGTCGGTTTAGCGAACCTAAGGAGTTCAACACCAGTTACTGGCTTCCTAACCAAAAAGGCATTGACTCCCTCATGGCAGAGCACTTCGATTTGACCTCACAGACTTCTTTTCCCCAGGCTATAGACCCTGCCTCTGTGAATATAGCAATTCAAGACAGCACTGGTGAGCCCAAAGCCGTCCGAGCTCTGGTACGTAGCCTTGAAGCAGCAGGATATAGTCGCATTCAGATTGCTAAACCCTGGCATCAGCCTCTCGGTGTGACTCACATCATTGCTCAACAAGGAGACGATCGCAGTGCCACAACAATTCGCCAGCTCTTGGGACTAGGAGAAGTGCGCGTCGAAAGTACGGGTATTCTTTACACTGATGTGACAATTCGGCTAGGTCAAGATTGGCTGACAAGACAAAAAGCTGTTAATTCTGTTGAGCAGACTCAGCCGTGAGGGAAGCTCTGAGAGATCCAATCTTGCAAAATTGGATTCACTAACTCTGGTGCTTCGTCTTGTGGACAATGTCCTACCCCTTCTAGAGGGATAAACTTTTGTACTTGTGGGAAATTGGCTAACTCTCGACCTAGTGCCACTGGCTCCCAAGGGTCTGCCGTGCCCCATAGCATAATGGCAGGGCAAGGCAAAACTGCTAATAAGTCTTCGGGTAACGGTCCTTGAGAATAAGCAGTAAAGGCTACAAACACCCCCACAGCACCTGGATCGCGAGCCGGAGCCATTAACAGGTCTACCAACTCGTCTGTAACTGCTTCAGGATGAGCATAAGCTTGCAGAAGAATCTGCCGGACTGTTTTTGGCTTGGCAAGTTGATTGAAGAAAAACTGCCCAATCCACTTGGTGGATAGTAAGCGTTGAACAAGCGGCGCTCCAAAGCGACGATACCAAGGCAGCGTCACTCGTTTGCGGTCGTGCAAAAGCCGTAGGGAGCAGTTCAGGAGGGCAACGCCCAAGGCGATATCTGGTGCCAATACTGCTGCCTGCATTGCGGCAATACAACCAATAGAGTTGCCAACCAATATAACTGGCTCTCTAACTACCTCATGGCAAAAATCTACAATTTGTTGTCCCCATGTTTCAAATGAGTATTCAATCTGTTTGCCTGGTTTTAAGGAGCCAGCAACTGGTTTGGCTGAGCCGCCAAATCCAATGAGGTCAATAGCGTAGACTCGGCAGGTTTGTGCCAGTACTGGAATATTCTTACGCCAATGCCACCAGGATGCTCCGAAGCCATGCACAAGGACAACGGCTGGTCCTGCGTTTCCCTGAGTTTGATAGCAGATAGGGAAACCTTGCCAGTTCCAAGTGTAAGTAGCGGTAGTTAATGGGGTGGAAGTGGAGAGGGTCATGAGAAGTGAGAATAAATGCCTGACTTCTCTTATTGTGACAATTCTTCACAAATATTTAAACCTGACGAAGTCGAGGTGTAGGGGGTAGGGGAACCTACGTTGAAAAACAGGGGCGCTAGATGAGATAACTTGATTTACCGATGCCTAGGTCTCTTTGTTTAATTAGAGCGTTTTAAGTTGGGCGTGTGATCCACAACACGCATTTTTCATTCCCTTCACTACACCCTACACCCCACACCCTGTTCTCGTCAAAGTCGGAATATGTCAGGATTAGGTTGGAAGACTCTCTAACGCAGGTTAAACTTTTTTGTCATGGTGGCACAGATTTCTACTTCCGTAATACCATTTCTCGGGGCTGAGGTGGCAGCAACCTATGATGCCGCCAGCGTGGTCATATTACCCATTCCCTACGAGGCAACAACCACCTATCGTCGCGGTTGTGAAAATGGTCCAGATGCCCTATTGGAAGCGTCTCAACAAGTAGAATACTACGACGAAGAACTAGAACAAGAAACTTGCCGGGAGATTGGAATTTATACTCATTTCCCCATTGCTGATACGCGCCTTCGCACTGTTTCAGCCGAGGAAATGCTGCAAGTCACTCAACAAACTGTCTATCAACTGATTCAAGACGGGAAGTTTGTCATTGCCCTGGGAGGGGAACACAGTATTACGACTGGGGTTGTAGAAGCATATCGGCAATTCTTGCCGACTGAACCCTTTACCGTGATTCAAATTGACGCTCATGGCGATTTGCGTTTCTCTTACGAAGGCTCGATTCATAACCACGCCTGTGTCATGCGCCGGATTGTGGATATGGGTTTGCCAACAGTGCAAATTGGTATTCGTAGCATATCCCAAGAGGAAGCCAGCCTGATTAAGGAGAAACATTTAACGGTATTTCGTGCGCGGGAAATCGCCACTCAACCAGATTGGATGGAACGAGCGATCGCCTCTATCCCAACTGCAAAAGTCTTTCTTACCGTTGACCTAGATGGCATTGACCCCACATTGATTCCTGGTGTCGGCACCCCAGAGCCAGGAGGCTTAAGCTGGTATGGGCTCACTACATTTTTACGGAGTGTGTTTGAGACTCACCAAGTGATAGGCTGTGATGTAATGGAGTTAGCACCCGTAGTGGATGCCGTTGTCTCCCAATTTACAGCAGCTAAGTTGGTTTATAAACTCATCGGTTATGGACACATTGTTTAACTAGAGACAGACAGCCACTCTACTGCTATCTTAAATTGGAGGCAATTGCGAGTGAGCTGCATGGTGACTGCATGGGAATACCTTACCAGCGGGTTTTACTTAAACTAAGCGGCGAAGCCCTGATGGGCGGTTCGGGCTTTGGCATCGATCCAATTACGGTTCAAGAAATTGCGGCTGAAGTGGCAGAAGTCGTAGAGAGCGGCTTACAAATCGCTATTGTTGTAGGCGGCGGCAATATTTTTCGCGGTGATAAGGTCTCAAAGGCAACTGGAATGGACCGGGCAACCGCCGACTATATCGGTATGATTGCTACGGTGATGAATGCTCTCACGCTCCAAGATTGCCTGGAGCGAATTGGAGTGCAGACGCGAGTCCAAACAGCGATCGCCATGCAAGAAGTCGCGGAACCCTATATCCGGCGTCGTGCCATCCGGCATTTAGAAAAAGGACGGGTGGTCATCTTTGGCGCTGGATCAGGAAATCCCTTCTTTACAACCGACACCACCGCCGCCTTACGAGCGGCCGAGATCGATGCTCAGATGTTGTTTAAAGCTACTAAAGTAGACGGTATCTATGATTCCGATCCACATCTCAACCCAGAAGCTAAACGCTATCAAAGCTTGACTTATGGACAAGTTTTAGCTGAAGATCTGCGGGTGATGGACAGCACTGCCATCGCCTTGTGTAAAGAAAATAAAATTCCGATTCTTGTATTCGACATCTCGGTTCGGGGAAACATCTGCCGAGCGGTGATGGGGGAATCCATCGGTACCCTTGTGGGAGGTTTTTGTGAAACTTGATGAAGCTGAGAGTACGATGCAGAAGACCGTTGAGGCAACTCAGCGTAACTTTAACACGATCCGCACTGGACGCGCTAACTCTGCCCTACTCGACCGGGTGATGGTGGAATACTACGGTTCCCCTACACCGCTCAAATCATTGGCAAATATCAGCACACCTGATGCTAGTACGATTATCATCCAACCTTATGACCGTAGTAGCTTGAGTCCCATTGAAAAGGCAATTTCTATGTCAGATGTTGGTTTAACCCCCAGCAATGATGGTGCCCTGATTCGACTCAATATTCCGCCATTGACAAGCGATCGCCGAAAAGAACTCGTTAAAGTTGCTGCCAAGTATGCAGAAGAGGGACGGGTTTCGATTCGCAATATCCGCCGCGATGCCCTTGAAACCATTCGTAAGCAGGAAAAAAATAGCGAACTATCTGAAGATGAAGCGAAAGATCAGCAAGACAAATTACAGAAGCTGACGAATAAGTACACTGCTAGGATCGACGAGTTGTTGGCAGAGAAGGAAAAAGACATTACGACTGTCTAAGTCTTTTTTGCTAGAAAGACAAAAGACGATGGATTATGCCATTACGGACGCTGAGGCTGGGATACCTTGCCTCAACTTCTGTTTTTGTAGACTCGACCAAAAATAAAGAGGTCAAAATGACCTCCATGCTCACCACATTTAACCGTAACTACAGCAAACCTGCATTGGTACCTGGCTTACCAGTTGCTAATTGGACTTTAACAATTTTCCCGCCCATTTTCATGATGCGCTGCTGCTCCCGAAACCAATTGTCATAAGGGACCAATTTGGTAAAGTAGGTGTTTTGCAGTTCGCGCTGCGTCCGAATACGTGTTTGACTCGGGACACAAGCAGTGACTTTAAACATCCTCATGTTGATATCTCCTCTACTGAGTTAGGAAAATTTTTGAAATCAAATTGTTTATTGATCAAAGGCTGGGAGTCAAGCGCCAATGTTAGAGCAATAACACTTACCGACCCCACGAGTCGAAAAGCGGCATGTTCTAGCACTCACGACCGACTCCCAGACCTTAATAAAGAGCCTATAGAGAGTTTTTGAACCTAAGTTCAAAGGCCCCTAAAAAGCACTTCTAGCTCAAGCCAGAGCTGATGTAATCAAGGTAAACGCCAAGTTCCTTACCTGCATCAGGACCGACAAGACTTGCAGACACTTCCTTAATTGCCTGAATTGCTTGCACCGTTGCACCAACGGGAACACCTAGGGAGTTGTAGGTTTCCTTCAATCCGTTCAGCACCCGCTCATCTAGGATAGAAGGATCGCCTGCCAGCATAGCATAGGTAGCATAGCGCAGGTAGTAGTCCAAATCGCGAATGCAGGCAGCATAGCGGCGAGTGGTGTACATGTTGCCGCCTGGACGGGTGATGTCAGAGTACAGCAAAGACTTCGCTACAGCTTCTTTGACAATTGCTGCTGCATTAGCAGCAATCGTGGTAGCAGCCCGTACCCGCAGTTCACCAGTTTGGAAGTAAGCCTTTAGCTTTTCCAGTGCTGAGGTGTCCAGGTACTTGCCTTGAACGTCTGAAGAGTTGATTACAGAGGTAATTGCATCTTGCATGGTCTTATTTCCTTATTTCCAACCTTACGGCAATACTTCACTTGGAGCAGGTAGACAGAGTCCTACCTACTGAATAGCACCAACTAGGTAATCGAAGTAAGCACCAGCTTCGGCGGCGTCTTCTCCAGACAACAACGAGGTGGCGACATTCTTTAGACCACGGACGCCTTCAGCAACAGCTTCGATGGGAGTACCGAGGGACTTGTACATTTCGCGGACACCCACTACTCCAATTTCCTCAATTGGAGTGACGTCACCAGCTACAACACCGTAGGTAACCAAGCGCAGGTAGTAATCCAAGTCCCGCAAGCAAGTCGCAGTCATTTCCTGACCATAGGCGTTGCCGCCAGGAGAAACAACATCTGGGCGCTTCTGGAACAGTTGGTCTCCAGCTTGCTTAACGATGCGCTCGCGGTTTTCGGTTAAAGCCTGAGCGATGCGTAGGCGGCGCTCACCACCTGTAACAAAGCTCTTAATCCGATCTAGTTCACCAGGGCTAAGATAGCGGGCTTCAGCGTCCGCATTCACGATCGACTTCGTGACGATACTCATTAATGGATTCCTCCAAAAAGATTTAAACTGCCGCTACTCCAATGACTTACTGAGTCTACGTCTGGAGTTTTTTGTATACCCGACTATAAGTTCGCTGCTTAAAGCAGCACAGTACGGGGGAGTTGAGCTTGCTCAACGTAAACCAAGGGGCCACCTTCGGCGGAACGTTGAGTGACTAAAAGTCTACAAGCTATTGGACTCAGTTACCTTCCGCAAATATTTTCCGGCATTTGGCTCAGCTTCTATGTCAGGTCTTAACACTTTTTAACATTGTTCCTCATGTTTACAAAAGAGGGGCTAGTTCCTAGCCCCTTAAAAAGCTATCTATAGCGCTGCGTAGTGGAGGACGGAGATAGGTCTGACCACGCTTGCTTTACCAAGTCTGCCGCAGCTTTCACACTTCCTATGTAGTTACCTGCTGGTAACGAAGGGAAGCGCTGGTAAGGTACGACATCCTCACCGAAGTATTGAGCATACTCTGGGCTATTGACTATACCATCTACAGCCGCCTTGAGACCCCCATCAGCGAGCAGTTTGTTGTACTGCCGGATCTCTGCCTGAGTTGCTGGTGCACGACCAAGGAGGTGCCGGAACAGGAACTCAATCACTTTGGTGTTGGGATAAGGCGTATAGAACCGCCGTCGATAGATGTCTGAACTCACTAGACTGCGAACAAACTCTCGAACTGAGATTTCACCATTGCTCAGTTTGCTATCCAAGTCAGGACGCCGGAGTTCCTTTGGCACTTGACCGCTGAAGATATCCATAACCTGGCAGTAGATAGCATTGATAACCTGCTTAGTTTCTGGTGAGTTAGTGCCTTGGGTGAGACGGTAAATTCGGGCAGGCTTACGACGCGTTGTTCCAACACCAACCTCAACTGACTGTCCGCGACCATCGTTATAGGAGCGCCCTAACTCGATGAATAGTGGTTTGGTTTTGTCAGCTTGACGTGCCTTAGCTGCCATGTCAGCGATCGCCTTAGCAGTCATCGGCATATTCTCAGTTGCCATCCGTGCCTGTACTGGCTCGAAGCTAGGTACCACTAAGTCATCATTCTGCTTAGTAAGTTGGTTATACAGCTTCTCGGTATTGGGGAAGTTAGCCGCCGGGAGAGTCGGGAAACGACGGTAAGGCACTGTATCTTCGCCGAACACCTGGATGTACTCTGAACTATTGACCAGCGCGCTGACAAAGGCGCGGATGCCTTCAGATGCCAAAACCCGGTTGTACTGGCGAATCTCCGCTTGATTCTTAGGTGCCCGTCCAAGGAAGTGTTTGGTTCCAAGTTCAATCACCTTGGTATTGGGGTAGGGCGTGTAGAACTCTTTAATATAGAGGTTCGAGCCACCCAGACCCTCGATAAACTCCTTAACAGTGATTTCACCATTCCCCAGCTTGCTCTCCAAAGCGGTGAATTCATTTTGGGCAACATAGGGTTCAATATCGCGCTCAAAGATTTGCCGATAGGCAGCTCGGATTACGGTTTGTACCGCGACTTGGTCGCCAGTTCCTGCGACCAGCTTGAAGACCTTGGTCTGCTCGCGCTGCTTATTAACGCCTTGGCTGATACGGAACTGAATATCTGGTTCAGTCCGTGCTTCCGTGACCGTCCCCAGTTCAACAAAACGGGGGTTTTCTTGTGGCTCAACCTTGGTAATATCCTCAGCAATACTGCCAACCCGTAGCGACTTCAATGCTACCCCCTGGGGAGTGAGATAGCGCTCATACGGAACTGTATCTTCCCCAAAAGCTTCACTGTACTCTTGACTATTAATGATGGCGTCAATGAGTGCATAGAAGCCCTTTTTGGCACAGATATCAAAGTAACGATTGGTTTCCTGCCGCCCGTAAGTAGGACGTCCTAATAGCCGTCGGTGGATGTATTCAATCGACTTAGTAACGTACAGAGATGTCCAGTACAGTTTACGGAACAGATCTGACTTAGCTAAGCTGCGGATAAATTCTCTAACAGTAATTTCGCCATTTTCTAGCTTAATTTCCGCTACCTTAAGCCGCTGACCTTCATAGACATCTCGCCCGAAGACTTGGAGGTAGGCAGCTCGAATCACTGCTTGAGTTGAGCTTTCCGAGTACTTAACACTGACTCCCTGAACAGACTGCCTTCTATTGCCGCTGTAGCTAGGAATTTGATCCAGTCGGAACACTTTAGGACCGAGTGAACCAGGAAATTCGCCTCTAGCTTCGGGTCTACTGTTTTGGTTATTGATCGCTGGTCCTTGGTGAATCAGAATTCGTTTAGTATCCTTACCAAAAGGAGCTGGTCGGGTACTAGGATTGCGAGTTTCTTTCGGGAAAATTGCCCCAAATTGAATTTCCAAGGGGTCATTACCAGAGCCATAGGGGTGCTGATCTGGCAGAGGTCGCTCGTAGTCGGCGAACAGCGTAATAAACTGGGGAACCTTGCGGAAGGGTGCGCTATAGTTCAATAGATCTTGCTGGGGTCCCCAGTTACGGCATTCTTGGGCTTCCTGCCCCAACCCCCGTAAATATGGAACCGTTTCTTCGCCAAAATAATCTGAGTATTCTTGAGAATCAACCAGCGCGTCTATTAATCCTGGTAAACCCCCAGAAGAAACAATAGAGAAGTATTTTTGGACTTCCTCACGTGAGGATGGGCCTCGACCCAAAAAGTGACGGAAAGCCAGTTCAATCACACGGCTGTTGATGAATGGCTCATAAAATTGTTTGCGATAGAGAGGAGATTTCCCAACGCGCCGGACAAACTCCTTCATGGAGATATCGCCGTTCTTCACTTGGGATTCCAAATAGGAAATTGACTGGCTATAGGCGCGGGTAATGTCGCGCTCAAAGATTTGCCGATAGGCAGCTTTGACAACTTCTTGCTTCTCGACTGCCGACAGCCCAGGCTTCATAGCATACTTAGGTCGCTGCTCTGCCGAGTTGAAATAGATCTGTGGCAGTTCCAACCCTTGTTGGTCAACAGAGGGACGCTGCCGCAGTTTATTTGACGGCGTTGGCGCTCGGAATTCTGTAATCAGAACATCCATGTACTGGGTGACAATATCTGCTGCATCGGCATCCTTCCGGAAATACGAGAGCGCCGCCAGTTTCATTTCTTGCAACGCGACAATCGTAGCTTCACCGGAGCAAGCATTTTCAATAATCTCCCGTAGTCCGCGCACATTGACAGCAATGATGTTGGGGTCGCCAGCAACGATCGCGTAGGTCGCATAGCGTAACATCCAGCTAAGGTCTCGCAATGATTTTTGCATGTTGCTTGGACCGTAGCGGGCAACGTTGATCGGTCTAAAGCCAGGGGGAGTCGGACCACTAGGAGCAGAATTAAACAAGGAGCGCAACCCTTCTAGAAAGCCACCGCGACTTTCTACATAGGTGACGTTTCCCAGCTTCATTGCTTCCCTAGAGTCTTCTTTAGCGGCTGCCATGACCAACTCAACTTCTGGAGGCTTTTCCAGGTAAGCCATCGGCGAACCACCGACAAAAATCCGGTTAGCAGCACGAGACACGATCAATTCTGAGTTCTCGCTCAATGTTTGGGCGATCGAAAGACGCCTAGCGCCAGAGGCAAAATAACTAGCCAGTTCATTCAGTTCGCCCCGCTCCAGGAAGCGGTCTTGCTGTTCTGCCTGGGAAATTGTTGCGACTGCTAGAGTTTGATATAGTTGCGGGCGTGCAACTGAGCTTCCACCACTTGCCTTAACACTCATTAGATTTCAAAAGCTCCCGTCTTAATCATTTTTCCATTTAATGTCCCCAGCAAGTGGGAACTGTTATTGGGATCGCTTTGGGTTAATTTAGGCTGGATGCATTGGTGGTGCGATCCACCTGCTTTGAATAAGGACCCGCTCCTTGAGTGCCTACTAACCCATCCAGCCTCTAGATTAGAACGTTTTGCGTTCTCTCCGCTAATTTATTAAGAAGTGTGTAGAAAATGAAGTTGCCTCAAAATATTAGTGCTGCTGTGCAGCAACTCTACGACACCTACCCCTTTCCCCCAGAACCCTTGCTGGATAGTCCACCGCCTGGGTACAACTGGCGCTGGAACTGGCTGTCAGCCTATAACTTTTGTACGGGTCAAGCTCCACAAAAACAAAACATCCGAATCCTAGATGCTGGGTGCGGCACCGGGGTAGGAACGGAGTACTTGGTTCATCTCAATCCCACTGCTTCTGTTGTGGGGATTGACTTGAGTGCAGCAGCTCTTTCTGTTGCACAAGAGCGCTGCCACCGATCGGGAGCAAGCGATCGCGTAGAATTTCACCACCTCAGTTTGTACGATTGTTCCCAGCTTTCTGGTGAGTTCGATCTGATTAATTGTGTTGGCGTGCTACATCATCTACCCGATCCCATTCGAGGAATACAATCTCTCGCCGCCAAATTAGCGCCTGGGGGCTTAATGCACATCTTTGTTTACGGAGAACTGGGGCGTTGGGAAATTCAACTGATGCAACAGGCAATAGCACTCCTACAGGGTGACAAGCGAGGCGATTACCGCGATGGTGTACAATTAGGACGGCAACTATTTGCCACCCTACCAGAAAACAACCGACTGGTGAGGCGAGAGCGGGAACGCTGGTCTTTAGAAAATCAAAGGGATGAATGCTTTGCTGACATGTACGTTCATCCCCAAGAGATTGACTACAATACCGACACCCTGTTTGAGCTGATTGACGCTAGTGGCTTAGATTTTCTTGGCTTCTCAAATCCCAACTACTGGCAGTTGGAGCGGTTACTATGTAAGTCACCAGCTTTAATGGAACGAGCTACAGAATTAAGTGATCGCGCCAGGTACCGCTTGATCGAACTCCTAGATCCAGAAGTCACCCATTACGAGTTTTTCTTAGGACGCTCTCCCCTACCTAAAGCTGATTGGTCATCTGAGAAGGTACTATTGAGCGCCATTCCCCAACTGAGTCCTTGCCTACACGGATGGCCTAGTCAGCAGTTGTTTAACTACGACTACCAATTGGTCAATTTGTCAGCAGCAGAGTTTGAATTCTTGCAAGCCTGCGATGCCAACTCAACTGAGCAGCGAACGGTAGCAGAGATTTTGACCGATGGAAAGCTGAATCCAGAGGAAGTACGCTTTCTTCAGAAGCAACAATTAATCCTATTGACACCAAACTGACAACATTGCCATCTCCCCAGCGCCCTGTTAATTTTTTTTAAAGATTGCTATCACAACATGCTATGATTCAAGTTGACTCATGAGGAGTCAACTGAATTCGGAATTTATAATTCGGAATTTGGAATTACGAGTCAGTGAGAGCTTGTACTCACCACTGACTGTGAACCACAATCCCTAAAGGTTCAGTCGGGGCTTGTACCCGATTCAATTCCGGATTCTGTTCTTTACAATTCCGAATTGTTTTGGTTAATTAGCTGGGCTGGTTTGCGAGTTTTGTGAACTTGTCAGAAGAATCGTTTGAACCTACACCGGTAACAAGGGAAGATTATCAACCTGGTTCTGAGGATGCCAAACTAGGTGGTTCAATGCAGGAGTTCTATCAACTCTATCAAGGGCTATTGCTATGGACACTTGCACTGACAGGGATAATTTTTGTCTGTGTCTGGATTTTTTATTCCCTCAACATCGCCCTGAATTATCTGCTTGGAGCGTGTACAGGTATGGTTTACTTGAGGATGTTGGCAAAAGATGTTGAGCAACTGGGCATCCAAAAAACCCGTCTGAGCAAAACTCGTTTTGCTCTATTTATTGGGTTGATTATAGTAGCAGCTCAATGGCATCAGCTACAAATATTGCCCATATTCTTGGGATTTCTGACTTACAAAGCCACGCTCATCGTCTACACGGTGCAATCTGCTTTCATCTCTGACTCTTAACTCTAGGTCAGGTACGGGAAGACAATCATCCAATCCTCAAAACTAGAGGAAACTGCCGGAATGGAAATGCTTAGTGTCTTAAACGCCTTTAATTCTTTTCCCCTTGCTAAATTGGAAGTAGGTCACCATTTATACTGGCAAGTGGGAAATCTGAAACTGCATGGGCAGGTTTTTCTCACCTCCTGGTTCGTGATGGCAGCTCTAGTAGTGGCCTCAATAGCTGCTACTCGAAGCATCCAGAGAATTCCGGGTGGTATCCAAAATTTTATGGAATACACCCTAGAATTTCTTCGGGATCTGGCCAAAAACCAGATTGGGGAGAAAGAGTACCGTCCCTGGGTACCATTTATTGGTACCTTGTTTTTGTTTATCTTCGTATCAAATTGGTCGGGGGCTTTAGTTCCCTGGAGACTAATCAAGCTCCCGGAAGGTGAACTTGCTGCTCCGACTAATGATATCAATACGACTGTAGCACTGGCGTTGCTGACTTCTCTAGCGTACTTCTACGCGGGTTTTAGCAAGCGGGGTTTAGGGTACTTTACCAAGTATATCCACCCAACACCGATACTATTACCCATCGCAATCCTAGAAGACTTCACCAAGCCACTTTCCCTAAGCTTCCGTCTATTTGGCAACATTTTAGCGGATGAACTGGTGGTGGCGGTGTTGGTTCTACTGATTCCTCTGTTTGTGCCTATCCCGATCATGGCATTGGGTTTGTTTACCAGTGCCATTCAAGCCCTAGTTTTTGCCACCTTAGCAGCGGCATACATTCATGAGGCGATGGAGGGTGGTGAGGAAGAGCATGAGGGGCCTTATCCTTAAAGCAACGTGAAAAACACGTGTATGCTAGTCAACGGACGTTTGTTAGTTTTGTACTCAAAGAAAGGAAAATCATCATGGATCCATTAATTGCTGCTGCTTCAGTTCTGGCAGCGGCTCTGGCAATTGGTTTGGCGGC
>JAFASY010000019.1 GCA_019244235.1 Chroococcidiopsidaceae cyanobacterium CP_BM_ER_R8_30 | reverse complement strand
TTCCGGGTCATAAATTGGTAGTTGTGATTGACCGCAAATCGCCCAGTGTTTTTTCCCACAACGGAGTTGAGCAGCAAGTCTCCGACCAGGAGCAAGCTCTGCACCTTAGCCAACTTGGCTATCAAACAGTGCGCTATTCCAACCAAGCGATTAAAAACTGTACTAAAGGTGTAGTGCAAAGCATCCAACGTTATCTGTTGGCAAGCTAGAGGGTGTGACTCCTAGTGGCTCTTACGCAGTTTTGGTGAAAACGGGTGTGATCGCTGCTTGCCTCAACGGAGGAATTCGGCTTCCAGACGCATTAGCACTCAAATCACCAAAAGAGCGTAAGAGCCCAGAATAATTCTCGTTTCATACTTCCGCTTGCTAAGCAGGGATTAAGTGTAGGTTACAGATTTACCAAAAGCTCAGGCAAGGTTCGATTAAATAACTTTGCATTCAATCCCCCAGTGTGGGTGCTGGTCGGAATACTGTAGTTTTCCGGTCTAAAACCTCGTCTCCCCATTCTCTCCCAACTCTTAAAGAAGCTAGTCAAAGCGCAGTGGTGACGACAGCTCTCGATTGCCTCTAACACCCATTCCTAGAGGAAATGGCGGTCGGTAGCGACTGACTTGAGGTAGGTACAGGAGGATATGCATCTTTCACACCTGAAGAGCTTTTAAGAGAAAAGTTGAGGGCTGAGGGGACCTGATGGCGGTGTCGGGAGATGTCGGAAACCCAACTTAGAGATAGGGTTTGGACAATCTAGTCATTACTTGCAGGCATAAGCCGAGCCAACTCTCAATCCTGAACAGGCTTTCCTAATTCGTAAGCAGCATTAGCCAGCGTGTCTGCTATGGCATATTTGCCTTGCTCATACACTGCTTGCGACCAAACATCAAGAATCTGCCAAGATGCGATTCCCTTAGCTTCAAGGTGCGAGATCGCATTTCTCACCTCATCCCTTACCTGTTGGGCAGAGAGTGAGGTAGGGCTTGAAGATGAGGTAGTGTCTTGCTTACTATTGTCTTTGCTATCATTACCCCTAAGGCTCATGACTGATTACCCCGCCAACTGGTCTTTTGAGAATCCCAACTCTAGCCCTGGTTGTGGCTAGGAGAACACCACTGAGATAATGGCTCAACTTGCGCCTGCTTCATCAACTTGTAGATAGCATCACGATTACAGCCGTATGTTTCTGTCAACAGCTGCTCAGCCTTGCTTATAGCCTCATCTACAGACACGCCAAAAGTCATAATCTCTTCATCCTGGTGCCCTGTCACAGTTTCGACTGGAACAACACAGACGTATTGGGGTTCCTCTTGTCTGACTGACTGCACCATGATCTGCACCTCCTGTATCAAGCGTTCACCCTCTACAACTAGTTTCCGCCATCCTCAGGGGAGGATCTAACCTAATTCAGCGTTTGTTACCAAGCTTCGCTTGCGAAAGAAGGCAGTAACTGCGATCGCGATCCATCAAAGCAACAATGGCATCGGTAGCGTATTGCTACTTAACTAACTCAGTATTTGATAAAGATACCTGTCAATGTCTTAATCTTGTTCAAGGCACTTGAGTTCACCACAAAACCGTTGGCAATCTTGCATTACGCACTGACTAACTACGTCCAGCTTAAGAGCGAGTATCTGTATTCGTTCGGGATCGAGCTGATGAGCGTAGTTACTACGTACAACATGCCGAAATCGACGAAATTCATCTAGGCCCTGTAGGGTTTGTACATCAAGAACTGCTGGTCGAGTCCCTAAAATCGCTACAGCCATTTGTTCTAACAATGCTTGATGCCAGCTTTCTCCCTGGGGAACAGTTGCATCAATTTGTTTAGCGATCGCAACAAGTATCCTCTCAACTGCCGCGTAAAAACTCTGCAAATTGAGAGCAACAGTTCCCAGATAATCATAATCTCCTGTAAGCCTTACTTTCCCAAGCATCCGCTTGGTCTCGCTTACCATCACTTGAATTTGGGATAACTCTTGCTCGATTTGTTGAATTAGGAAAGCCTCTTTCAAAGCTCCATCCCCTGCTCAATAGCCTGAAGAATATGAGGTCTGGCATGTTGAACTTCCACCAGGTCAATGGAAAAATCATGTCCATGTTCAATTGCTCCGCCTGCTTTAAAAAAGTCTTGCTCTGGAAGTCCCCACACCGCAAGGTCTATATCTGATCCCCACCACATTTGCTCTGGATTCAACATCGAACCAAACAGCACCACCTTAGTTGCCCCAAACTCCTTTTTAAGGATTCGCGCACACTTACGCGCCACTTCTAAACCCTGCTGTTGACGCTCCCTCATTTGTGCTAACTGCTGGGGGCGCTGCTTTTGGGCAGCTAACACGCGGCTCACAATCTGTTCACGAGTTTTGTCATCAAGGGGGGTCATACTCTCGTCTCAAACTGAACCAAACACTCGCACATTATAGGCTCCATGCTTTTCTGCAATGGCAAGAATCTGCGATTGCTGCTCGTACAGCAATTCCTTGATGCCTAACCCTGTTTTACTAGTCATGTCTCCACATCCCCAAGTTTTGGGACTAAACCGAATGGCTGCTTCTAGTCTGACACTTTGGATAGTTGAACTGTATAACTGTTATTCTTTCTAGGTCGTCCGCGCCTACTCCTTGGTTCTCTCTGCCTTTTCGCTACCGCCACTGCCTCCAGCTCTTCTATCCTGGCAGCAAGCTTCTGCTGTTGCTCTGGGGTGATGTCGAGGGTGGAAAGAGCTAGCTTTGCCTCGGTGTAATTTCCTAAATAATACTTCGTTCGCTGTCGCGGCTTCGGGTGCCCGCTGGTTCGTTCTGACTCGACTAAACAATAGTAGGCTATCGTTTTAGAAATTTTTGCTCGGATGAACATTTTGTAGTGCAAACTTTTTACTCGCCCTCATTTTATCAAAAAAGTTTGCACTACAACTTTCTAAGCTCTAATGCTTCAGGTGTCCACTCATAACCTCTTAGATCCAGAGAATTGGACCGAGGTTTACTGCCCTGGCTGATGTTAAAGTAAATGTGTTTTAGTGTTCGTGCTTATGACTGCTACAGCCGATCCTGCTCCTGGATTAGCCTCACGTTTAGTGAATGGGATACTAGCAATCCGGCCTTTAGCCAAACTAGCCAAACATCAAGCCCGTCAAATGATGATTAAACGCGCCGAGAAGATTGGCGTACCTTGGCTGGAACAAGTGCAGGCATTGCGTGCATACGATTGGCAAGCTCAGCTAGTTCAGGTAGAAAATCCTCAGTTGGTCTATCCTGACTACTACCGTCGCTCTTTCCATGCTTACGATGAAGGAAATCTCAGTTGGGAAGCCGCGCTAGAGGTAGAAGTTGCTGCCTATGCCGTCCATGCCAGGATTTGGCCTGATGCTGGAGCCCAAGGAGACTCCAAACTGCGGCAGAGTTACAGCGAAATCCTGAGAGTTAAACTTCCAACCGAGCCACAAGACATCTTGGACTTAGGATGCAGTGTGGGGATGAGTACGTTTGCCCTCCAAAAACTTTATCCCCAAGCCAAAATTACGGGATTAGATTTATCCCCCTATTTTCTTGCTGTTGCCCATTACCGCTCGCAGCAGCGCCATGCTCAAATCAATTGGGTTCACGCAGCAGCTGAATCAACTGGACTACCAACTGCCTCGTTTGATTTAGTCTCCACTTTTCTGATGTGCCACGAACTGCCTCGAACGGCAACCAGGCAAATCTTAACAGAGGCACGGCGTCTACTGCGACCAGGTGGCTACTTTGCCCTCATGGACATGAACCCTAAGTCAGAAACTTTTATCAAGATGCCGCCATACGTCTTGACGTTGCTAAAAAGTACAGAGCCTTACCTGGATGAATATTTTTCGCTCGATATCGAACGGGCTTTGGTTGAGGCGGGTTTCATGACTCCTGATATCACCTGCAACAGTCCCCGTCACCGCACTGTAGTTGCCCAAGTGGCATAATGCGCTTTGCGTGGATAATTTCCAGTTGGTGGTGTGGGCAGTTATGCCACCGCTTGTACTTTTGTTTTACTACCACCACCGCGTTCTAGCTGCACCGCCTTTAACCAGGCTGTTGCTATTATTTGTCGTTGGGGCAGTATCAGGATTAGTGGCACTAGATTTAGAATCTAGGCTTGAGCTTGCGCTCTTGAGTTGCCGGAGCTGCCACAGGCATTCCCTTGAGTCTTTAGCTTGGGTCATGAATTGGGAGCAGATGACTCACTCTCTGCCTGGAGCCGCTTTGCGGCAGCTTTTAGAAGTTGGTCCAATTGAAGAAGGTAGCAAGTTGGCTGGCGTGGTTTTATTTCAAGGCTCACGTCCCAAACGGACAAGCAGTATATTCTTGTTTACCATCGCGATCGTCCTCGGATTTACGGCTGAAGAAAACTGGGTTTATCTTGCCAATGGTGCCTCAATCCTTGACCGCTTAATTGGTACCCCAGTTCACGCTATGCTCTCGGCTCCATGGGGATACGCGCTAGGATTAGCTAGGCGCTCCAGATTTCGGTTATCTGAGTATCGAGGGGTGATTGTGAGAGCCTGGTTGAATGCTGTCATATGTCACGCTCTAGTCAATGTCTTGTCAATTGCTTGGCGTTATTCCCAGCCGATACATTGGCTGGGCTATGGTTTATTTCCATTTCTGTTATGGATGTTCTGGCGACTGGAGAGCTTACTTGCGCGATCGCAGAGTAACTTGATGAGGTCAAGCTGCGAGCCGCCGCCGCACGGGGTCCCTTGTTCGTTAACCTTAGCTCCAATCTCAGTTCGCCCACGTCTCCAGTATTACTGGAGACTAGGCTTAGCACTGTTTGCCATTGTGCTAGGAGGCAATGCCATTTTTGGTTTATTTCTCTTAGTCAGAAGCCTTAGTGCTTTGAATCCATCCCAAATATTTACCACAGGTATAGAGTGGTTCATCGCTAGTCGCTGTGGGTTAAGTCTAATTCTTGGACTCATTGCTATTGGAATTTACTTCTATTTAAAAGCTTCATCCAATCGCTAACAAAGAGGCAGTTTATACTATGGGGCAAGCTTTCTTTTTCCCTGCCCTCTTGCCTCAGTCAACTGACTACTGCGTGACCTAAGTTTATACTATTACAGGCTGCACCTTCACTTGACGGCGTTTCGCTACCATCCGTAGGTTGGCTGGAGGTGCCAAAGTTAAGCCCCGGCGTACAGGTCGAACAGAACGGCGCGTGGTGAGTGTCAGTTCAAATTCAGGCACAATCGTTGCCAACACTAGCTTCATTTCAAACAGAGCAAATGCCATCCCAATACAGCGACGGTTGCCGCCTCCAAAAGGCAAATACTCATAGGGTGAAAATTGCCGCTCCAGAAAGCGCTCTGGCTTAAACAACTTGGGCTCTGGATACACCTCCTCTCTGTGATGAGCCATATAGATACAAGGCAGCAATACTGTACCAGGCTCAAACTCGTATTCCATAACTTGGAGAGGTACTTTAACAGTCCGCATGAAGGCAACGAGCGCAATTGGGTAGATGCGTAGAGTTTCTGAACAGACTGCACTCAGATATGACAGTCGAGCTATGGCGCTTGGCTCTAGGTTATGCCCTAGTGTCTCTAGTTCGTGCAGCAGCTTGTCACGCACTGCGCGTTGGTGGTCAATCCAGTAGAAAGCCCAGGTCAAAGCGGAAGCAGTCGTCTCATGACCAGCCACCAGCAATGTCATCAATTCATCCCGTAACTCTACATCTGTCATCGGCTGACCGGATTCATCGCGAGCCATCATCAGTAGAGTGAGGATGTCAGTCCGAGTGGGGTCAAATCGCTCTCGGTGTTGCTTAATTTCTGCGTAAACCAGTTCATCTATTTGCTGAACGATCCTAGTGAACCGCCCCCAAGGACTCCACGGACCTAAATCTTTCTGAACTGAGGAAAAAAAGATCATGCTGGAGGTTAGAGGGAAGTTAAAAGTATCCAGCAGTGAACTTATGAGTTGTCGCAGTTTTTGCAAACGCTCTCCCTCATTTAAGCCAAAAACTAGGCGTAAAATCACCTGCAGGGAGATCTCTTGCATAGACGTGCGGATATTAATTGGTTGGTCGTTCGCCCACTGGTTCATCACCTGCTCGGCAATCTCACAAATCAGCTTGCCATAGACACGCATGCGTTCTCCATGAAATGGAGGGGTGAGGAGTTGCCGTTGCTGCCGATGGCGATCACCTTGTAGCAACAGCAATGAGTTATCGCCCAGCATGGTTCGTAAAACCATACCCCCTCCGCCAATATCTCCTAACTGGCTAGGATCGGCGTTAAATACCTGCTGTATAGCCTGTGGGTGACTGAGGTAAACAAAGGGAGAAGAAGAGTCGCGTCCCCGTAATGTAAAGGAGTCACCATAGCGTCTTTGATAGGCTTCTAGGAGTTCGGCAGGGCGCACAATCCATTGGAGCATCCGCAGTGACCGTGGGGTTTGGGGACCATCAGGCAGTTTCATAGGAGCTTCTCTTTGTGATGGGAATCACGAATAAAAATGACTGAGATCGTAACTGTCAAATCTGGGAAACTCTATTCTAAAGAAGAAATCTAGCCGAGTCATTAATAGGGAACACGACAGCCGACAGTCTTCTTGTAAGACCTGTCGGTTTTTTGTCATTTTAAGTAAATAGGGGAGTAGCTACTCCCCTGCTTTCTTCAAATCAAAGACATAGACTGAATAATGTAGTCAAAGTAAGGAGCTGCCTCGGCGGCATCTTGCTCATTCAGTAAATCCAGAGAGGCTTTCTTCAGGCAGCGGATCGATTCCACCATTCCAGGAACGGGAACGCCCAGCGAATTGTACATTTCCCGCACGCCAATCAAACCAATCTTTTCGATGGGCTCCTTATCGCCAGCAAGCACCCCGTAAGTAATGAGGCGCAGATACCAGCCATAGTCGCGTAGGCATAAAGCCCGTTGCCGTTCGCCATAGGCATTACCTCCAGGAGCAATAAAATCTGGGCGCTTCTGCCACAGCTGTTTACTCGCTTCTTGCACAATTTTCTTTTCGTTTTCGGCAAGTGTTATGGCAATTCGCATCCGTTGTTGACCGGTTTCCAAAAAATCTTTGATGCTCTTGAGTTCGCCAGTGCTAGGATAGCGAAGCTCGTCGTCGGCTTTGAGAATAACTTGGCTAACTACACTCATGATTATCAAACTTATACAGGATATCACTAGTAGTTTAGCGACTTAGAGGTACACAAAGAAAGGGAGGAAAGGCCATGTCTGCAAGAGTACTGCTGAATGCTAGTGCTGGGGATCGCCCGGAATCCCTGTGGCGACAAGGCGCATTAGTCGAAGTTGACATTGTTGACTTAAGCGATACTGGCGATGGAGTGGGACGATGGCACGATCGTGTTGTGTTTGTGCCAGATACAACCCCAGGAGATCGCGTCTTGGTCCGGTTAGTGCGTGTTAAACCCCAGTATGCCTATGGCAAGCTGCACGAGCTTGTAGCGGCGTCGAGTCACCGCATCCAGCCCAGCTGCATTGTGGCCGATAAATGTGGTGGTTGTCAGTGGCAGCATGTCTCCTACGATTACCAGCTTGTAGCTAAACGAAATCTGGTCATTCAAGCTCTAGAACGCATTGGTGGATTCACCTGTCCTCCCGTTGATCCCGTTCTGGCTGCTCCTTCACCGTTGCACTATCGCAATAAATCTACCTATCCCCTGGGTGTATCAGCGACTGGTCAGGTGCAAGCTGGTTACTATCAAAAAGGCAGCCACCACTTAATTAATCTCAATCAATGCCCGGTTCAAGATTCGCATTTGAATCCACTGCTAAGAGAAGTTAAGCAAGATATTCAACGACGAGGTTGGCAAGTCTACGACGAACAGACTTCCATTGGGCAAGTGCGTCATCTATCATTGCGAATCGGTCGCCGGACTGGGGAAATGTTGCTGACATTAATTGTGAAAGATTGGGATTTACCAGGAATCAACGCTCAGGCGCAAGAGTGGTTAGATCGTTATCCTCAGTTAGTGGGGGTGTCGTTAAATCGCAACTTTGAACGCACCAATACTATTTTTGGCGCTCAAACTCGCTGTATTGCTGGTCAATCCCATCTGCTAGAGCAGTTTGCGGGTTTGCAGTTTCATGTGCTGCCTGATACGTTTTTCCAGGTTTATACGGAAGCGGCGGAATTGCTACTACAGGTTATTAGTGAACAGTTGAATCTGCAAGGGGATGAGGTGTTAGTTGATGCTTACTGTGGGATCGGCACGTTGACGTTGCCGCTAGCCCAGCGTGTGCGGCAAGCAATCGGTTTGGAGGTGCAACAAGAAGCCGTGGAGCAAGCCCAGCGCAATGCCGAGCTGAATCAGCTTGACAATAATCTGGCTTTTCAGGTGGGGCTAGTGGAGACATTGTTGCCCAAAATCCATGTAACTCCAGACATTGTACTCCTCGACCCGCCACGCAAAGGATGCGATCGCCAAGTCATTGATGCCTTACTACAAGCTTCACCCCATCGTATCGTCTATGTCAGTTGTAAACCTGCTACCTTGGCTCGCGACCTGAAACTGCTTTGTCAGACAGGAGACTATTGTTTAACCAGAGTCCAACCAGCTGATTTCTTTCCCCAAACAGCGCATGTAGAATGTGTGGCTTTCCTAATTCGGAAATAGAGATATTTGGGGTAGCAAGGATGCTATGCTAAAGGTGTAGATGCAATCCTAATCAAGGGTACACCGCCAGTGCACAACGGTGATGCCTGCATTGATCGCATTCGCGGTCAAGTGAACATAGTCCAGAAGGAGTGGTCTTTGCATCACCTACAGAAAAATTGACCCGATTAGACAATTAATGTGTGATGTCCTATGAGTTGTTGAAAGACGCAAATAGTTTGAGTCCAATACCAAGAGCGATCATTTGCTTCCATTGCTGAACAAACTCATGTTTCTCTAGCTAAAAGCTACGGGGTTTTTTGTAGTGATTACTATCTCACTCTCACCGCCCAAAGTTGGGCGCAACTTCAGCACAGTTAGCTTTGCTTCTACTCTCTATCTTTGTCCAATCCTTGACTTACTGTTAGTGGAAGTGCCAGAGCAATGGCGTGCGGAGCTAAGATTAGGTCTACAGGAAGCTCTAGTGAACGCTGCCAAGCATGGCAATAACCTTGACCCTAGCAAAATTGTGATAGTTCGTTTTTTTCTGGCAGATGACCACTATTGGTGGGCAATTTCAGATGAGGGCTCTGGATTCGCTCCTCCTTATCACCACCACACCGAACCCACTCATCTTTTACCTCCAGAGGAGTCGGAAAGCGGCCGTGGTTTATGCATCCTCCACAAAATTTTTGACCAAGTTCACTGGAATGCATCTGGGACAGAGCTAAGACTTGGGAAAAAAAATCAACGCTTCCGCCTCCCTCTAGTGAGCTAATAGAATGGAAATCCTACCAGAGAAGTGGCAACGGCTGCGCAACCAAGTTGCGGTTGTCACGGGATCGTCAAGGGGAATTGGTCGTGCGATCGCCCTTGATCTGGCAACTGAAGGAGCCCATGTTGTCGTGAACTACGCAAATTCCCGTGAGGCAGCCCAGCAGGTGACAGAGGAGATCCTGGCAGCAGGTGGCAGTGCAATTGCCCTACAAGCTGATATTTCTAAAGCAGAGCAGGTAGATGACCTACTGAAGGCTACGCTGGAAAAGTGGAATCGCGTTGATGTTTGGATCAATAATGCTGGCATTACCCGCGATACTTTGTTGTTGAGAATGAAGCCGGAGGACTGGCAAGCAGTCATTGACCTGAATCTGACTGGCGTCTTCTTATGTACCCGCGCTGCGCTAAAAGTGATGCTCAAACAACGCGCTGGGCGAATAATTAACATTGCTTCTGTTGCTGGTCAAATGGGTAATCCTGGTCAAGCTAACTATAGTGCCGCTAAAGCTGGTGTGATTGGCTTCACCAAAACTATTGCTAAGGAATTTGCGCCTCGCGGGATCACTGTCAATGCTGTTGCTCCTGGCTTCATTGTCACTGATATGACCAGCGATCTGAAGTCAGAGGAGATTCTGCAATACATTCCCCTTGGCCGCTATGGTCAACCGGAAGAAGTCGCTGGTATGGTACGGTTCCTAGCATCTGACCCTGCTGCTGCCTACATTACTGGTCAAGTTTTCAATGTTGATGGCGGCATGGTAATGGCGTGAAATTGACTTAGCACTCAACTTGTTTGAGTGCTAAATTAGCTAATGGAAGCGCTAGGAGAATAAAAATGGCGAAAATCGTGGCGTTCAATGAAGAATCGCGGCGGGCATTGGAGCAGGGGGTCAATTCCCTAGCTGATGCTGTCCGCATTACCTTAGGTCCAAAAGGGCGAAATGTTCTGCTAGAGAAAAAGTATGGTGCGCCTCAAATCATTAATGATGGCATTACCGTTGCTAAAGAAATTGAATTAGAAGATCCTCTGGAAAATACTGGCGCTCGACTGATTCAGGAAGTGGCGTCAAAGACGAAAGATGTGGCTGGCGATGGGACAACCACTGCTACTGTCCTAGCGCAGGCAATGATCCGTGAGGGCTTGAAGAATGTAGCTGCCGGAGCTAACCCTGTCAGCTTGCGCCGTGGCATCGAGAAAACTATTGATCGGCTAGTTGAGGAAATAGCAGCGGCAGCAAAGCCAATTGAAGGAAGTGCAATTGCTCAAGTGGCGACTGTCTCAGCTGGCAACGACGAAGAAGTTGGCAACATGCTGGCAGAAGCAATGGAGCGAGTGACTAAAGACGGTGTCATTACTGTTGAAGAGTCCAAGTCACTGACAACAGACTTGGAAGTGGTAGAGGGAATGCAGCTAGATAGAGGTTACATTTCTCCCTATTTCATCACTGACAATGAGCGGATGGTAGTGGAATTTGAAAACCCTCGTCTGCTGATTACCGACAAGAAAATCAGTTCTATTCAAGATCTGATTCCTGTGTTAGAGAAGGTGGCTCGTTCTGGTCAACCGCTGTTAATTATTGCTGAAGATGTCGATGGCGAAGCCTTAGCAACCTTGGTTGTGAACAAAGCACGGGGTGTGTTGAGTGTGTGTGCCATTAAGGCACCAGGATTTGGCGATCGCCGCAAAGCCATGCTGCAAGACATTGCTGTACTAACGGGTGGTCAGTTAATTTCTGAAGAAGTCGGACTCAGCTTGGATGGCGTTTCTTTGGAGATGATGGGAGTTGCCCGAAAAGTCACGATTGATAAAGACAACACAACTATCGTGGCGGGAGGCGAAACCACAGCGGATGTACAAAAGCGGATTGGTCAAATCCGGCGTCAACTTGAAGAAACTGACTCGTCCTATGACCAAGAAAAACTGCAAGAACGAATCGCTAAACTCGCTGGTGGTGTAGCAGTGATTAAAGTCGGAGCAGCGACAGAAACCGAACTTAAGGACCGCAAGTTACGGATCGAAGACGCTCTTAATGCGACTAAGGCTGCTGTGGAAGAAGGCATTGTTCCTGGCGGCGGTACTATGCTGATTCGTCTCACGGACAAAATCGGTGAGATTAAAAACAGTCTGGATCAAGAAGAAATCATTGGGGCTGACATCGTGGCGCGATCACTTGAAGCACCCTTACGCCAAATGGCAGATAATGCTGGTGCTGAAGGCTACGTTATTGTTGAAAAAGTCCGCCAGATGGATTTTAACGTTGGCTATAACGCTGCCACTGGTGAGTTTGAGGACCTAATTGCTGCAGGGATCATTGATCCAGCGAAGGTAGTGCGCTCAGCATTACAAAATGCAGGTTCTATTGCTGGTATGGTCTTGACAACCGAGGCGCTTGTGGTTGAAAAACCTGAGAAAAAACCTGCTGCTCCTGATATGGGAGGCATGGGCGGTATGGGAGGCATGGGCGGTATGGGAGGCATGGGCGGCATGATGTAATCTACCGCTATCCTTAACGCCCCCCGTAGAAGCAAATTGGACAAGGAATGCACTTTTCTTGTCCAATTTTTGCTACAGATTTGCTGCAATAACACAAGAAGTCGAAATATTTATGTAAGGTTGCTAATCCTTAAACATAACATAAAAATTTAATGTTTAAATCTGCCTCTCAGGTGTAGGTGGCGCAAACACAAGCAGATAATGTTAAGCCTACAAGGACAAAAATATAGAAAACCCCAACCGTGAAGTTGGGGCAATATCCCACAACAATGTACACTCTCTCGATTCGAGTGTTTACCAAGAAGATCTTGATACATTCATTTTAATTTGCCGCACATCTTTTCATTTGAGAATGTTTTTTCTATAAACAAATCTTATTAATTTGTTTTCTCATACGTCAGCAAAAAAAACGGTAGAGAGATGCTTGTTCTACCGTTTTATCTATTGATGCTTTTGCAAAGGCTGATAGCAATCAGCCCCTGCTTTGTGACATAACTACTCAGCCCCTTGAGGCAGCAATTCTCGACGCTCATTTGACAAGACTTTCACAGTACCACTGTCATCCACATCGACCACGGCTGTATCACCGTCTTTAATGCGACCAGACAGAATCTCCTCTGCTAGGCTGTCTTCCAGCAAGCGCATAATAGCTCGTCGTAAAGGTCTCGCTCCGTAGCTGGGGCTGTAACCCTCCTCGACTAAGCGGTCTTTAAATCGCTCAGTTACTTCGAGGGTGATACCTTGCTCAGCTAAACGATTGAACACCTCTTTAAGCATGATGTCGGCGATTTCCTTAACCTCATCCTTCGTCAGTTGACGGAAGACAATAATCTCATCCAGACGATTGAGAAACTCTGGACGGAAGTACTGCTTCAATTCCTCATTGACCAAGGAACGAATCCGGTTATACTGCGATTCAGTCTGGTCTTGAGAGAACTCAAAGCCGAGGTTGTAGCCGCCTTTTTCAATCACCTTCGAGCCAATATTAGAAGTCAAGATCAGCAGTGTGTTCTTGAAGTCTACAGTGCGACCCTTTGCATCTGTCAGCCGCCCATCTTCCAAAATCTGCAGCAGCATATTGAAGACATCTGGGTGAGCTTTTTCGATTTCGTCAAAGAGCACCACAGTGTATGGACGACGCCGCACAGCTTCGGTGAGTTGACCACCTTCGTTGTAGCCCACATATCCCGGTGGCGAACCAATCAGCTTGCTGACTGTGTGTCGTTCCATGTACTCTGACATGTCCAACCGGATCATTGCTTCTTCTGAACCGAAGAAA
>JAFASY010000308.1 GCA_019244235.1 Chroococcidiopsidaceae cyanobacterium CP_BM_ER_R8_30 | reverse complement strand
TACAGCAGCATAGGAACCGTTGGTAATACCGAATCCTGAAGCTGGGCTGTTAGAGTTTGGTGCCAGATATGCTAGGTCTAAACCAACAATCCCTTGGGGATTGAGGTGAATACTAGCTCCCGCACCTGAGGATGAAAGTACGCTGTTATTACCGTTGTTTAAGCCACTATTACCTGCCCGATAAATGGGGCTGAAGCGTCCATAACGCGAGATGGAACCGAGTGAACTACTTTCGAAGGGGCTGAATGTAGGAAACCCTCTTTCGCCTAGCTCGACATTAGCCGCGTCAATTTGAATAATGGCGTTTTTAGCAAGAGGAAAACGATAGAATAGCTGATCCACGAAGACAGTGTTGCCTTCATCTCCATCAAATCCTAAACGAGTTTCGTTTGTCCCTGTTACACCCACGTTAAAGGGCGTGTTGTTGCGAGCATTCAAGCGAGTTCTCAACAGATCTTTCCCTGTAAAACTAGTATTTAGCACCAACCGCACCCGATCGGTAAACGTTTCGTTATCTCTGATTTGACCAGCTGAGCCGCGACGTCTACCCGAAACCACTGCTCGACTACCACCATTCGAGTTACCAACACCATTAGCCGCTAAGATGACTTCTCCAGCTAGCTTGGTCGTGGTAGAAAACTGATTTGCTTCCAGTTGAGCAGTGCGAGCTTCTATAGAATCAACTCGGCCACGAAGGGTAGCGAGTTCTGCCGCAAATTCTTCCTGCAATCGTTGCAAGGTGGCTAAGTCTTCTTTTCTAACAAGATCAGAAGTGCCTGCGGCAATTAGTTCATTTACCCGATCTAAGCAGGCATTCAATCCAGCAGCAAATTCATAGCGAGTGAGAGCCCGGTTGCCGCGATAGGTGCCATCAGGATAACCAGCGATACAACCGTAACGTTCGACTAAGGACTGCAACGCTTGGAAAGCCCAGTCAGTAGGTTGCACATCCGACAACTGGGAAACAGATGTTACCTGAGCAATTGGTGTTGTTGGTGCTTGGCTATACTGATTGATCTGTTGTAGCTGGGGGTTGGTAGGGCTAGCTGTAGGAGCCTGGTTGTACTGGTTAATCTGTTCCAGTTGGCTACTGGGAGCGCTCTGAGCCAGCAGATGGGTAGTGCTAGCTGCTGGGATAACACGGTAACTGGCAGTAAATGGCGCTATATCAGGAGAGGAATTAATTTGCTTTGCCAAAGCACGATTTGCCATTAACAAGGTAGCAACTAGAAAAATTGGACTCAGTTTTAGAGCATTCCAGAAGAGTTTAGACATGTTGTTCACTCACACCAAATAGATAAGTAATTTGCAAATGTACGCAATCTTTTGATTTTTTAAACTTTGATCAATTGCATAATTGCATGTTTAAAATTTCCTTAGCTCGAAAATATTTAGGATAAATCAGCTACTTGTTTTATGCTTTTTGTTATTTAATAATTACTCTTTCAGTAGTAGATAGATCTAGGTTGCTTAACAAAAGCTCTCGCCAATATTGGAAATTTGTGTCTGTTCTTTTACGTGGACGAGGAAGATTGAGTGTAAAATCTTGATGAATGTGACCTGGATTTCCTCGCATGACGATTGCGCGGTCACTCAATACTAAAGCCTCTTCTATGTCATGAGTCACAAGAATCATAGTTGGACGGTCATACTCCCAAAGTTTCAGCAAATGTTCCTGCATTTTCAAACGCGTAAAGGCATCTAAGGCACTAAATGGCTCATCCAGTAAGAGGATAGATGGTTTTGTCACCAAAGCGCGGGCAATTGCAACTCGTTGTGCCATCCCGCCAGAAAGTTCGCGTGGAAGTAGTTCAGAAAATTCGGTTAAACCGACTTTAGCAAGTGTTTCCTGTGTAACTCGCTCTTTCCCAGCTTTAGATTGATTGTACAAACCGAACTGTACATTTTCCCAGACATTCAACCAAGGCATCAGGCGTGGTTCTTGAAAAATGATGCCAATTTCTGGGTGGGGTGCTGTTATGGGTTGATCGTGGATATATACGCTTCCTGATGTTGGAAAATCTAGTCCTGAGATAATGCGAAGAAGCGTACTTTTACCACAACCGCTTGTTCCAACAATACTAATAATTTCACCTGGATAAACTTGTAGATCAATCGATTCTAAAGCAGTAAACCGATTGTTAAACTGTTTACTGACACTATTTATTTTTAACATCCATACTTCCTCATTACTTCCTCGATGTGTAAGTATCCTGCCACTTTAATAATCGTTTACCGATAACTACTAATCCCATGTCTGTTAATTTACCAAGAACAGCAAACAGCAATATACTAGCAATCACAACATCTGGTCTCCCAGTTGTTTCACCATCGGTTAGTAAAAATCCCAAGCCTTGATTTGCCCCAATGATTTCGGCAGCGACCACGAACATCCAACCTAAACCTAAACCACTACGCAGACCTACAATATATTCAGGCAAAGCGGCAGGTAAAAACACACGGCGGATAAGTTGAAGCCCATTAAGTCTATAAACCTTACCTACCTCTACTAACTTGCGATCTACACCTTGAACTGCGCTCATGAGACTCAGATAAACTGGGAAAAAAACTCCCACTGCAATTAATGCAATCTTCGATGTTTCATAAATTCCCATCCACAATACAAACAACGGCACCCAAGCCAGCGACGGAATGTTTCGCAGTGCTTGTAACAAGGGATCTAAGAGTTGATGGATGGAACGGGAGTAACCTGTCAGAGAGCCCAAAATTGTTGCAAGGGCGCTGCCAATGAAAAATCCTAGAAAAATTCTGTAGAGAGTTATAACAATATGATGGAATAATTCTCCACTAATAGCTAAATCTAGCAGAGTGAAAACTATGGTTGAAGGGGCAGGTAATAGATTTGAGGGAAATACCCCTACTCTAACTAAAATTTCCCATAAGATCAGTAACAATGTTGGTAAAATTAATCCTCTTACCCAGACCAATCTAGATTTTTGAAGGCGTTGGCGTTGTGACACAGCCATCGATTGCAAACTTCGGTCTGTTGAATTCGAATTAAAGTTCTTTGGATGACCATTCATAAGAAATCTATGCCTTTTTTGCGACTTGCTCTACGAACTTTGGATCAATTAACTCATCAACAACTTGTGAGACATTAATTGATCGTTTAATAACACCACTTTTGATTAATACGTCTCCGGATGCTTTGATAGTTGTTTCTTGTTCTTGACCAATGATTGGATTAGAGAGATCGGTACGTTCTAGCTGCTTTGCTGCAACTGCATCTGTCAATTTTGCCTTCTGTACTAATACCTGCTTCAATTCAGCAGGATGAGCTACACACCACTGCCTTGCCTGTTCATAAACTTCTAGCACTCGCTTGACATAATCTGAGTGCTGTCGGGCAAAGTCTTCCCGCACGTTTAGAATGCCATAGCTATTGAAGCTTTTATTACGAAAGAATAGGCGAGAGCCCTTTTCAATTTCTGTCTGAGCCATATAGGGATCTAATCCAGCCCAGGCATCAACTTCTCCTCTCTCTAAAGCTATTTTACCTTCTGGATGCTGTAGTTGAATTAGCTCAATATCTCTTTCACTCAAACCAGACTGTTCTAAAGCTCTTAATAAAAAGATATAGGGATCAGTTCCTCTCGTTGCTACGACACGCTTTCCCTTTAAATCGGTTACTTTTGTGATTTTTGAATCTGCTCTGGTGACTAATGCTGTCCATTCTGGTTTGGAGTAGACGTAGATCGATTTAATTGGGTTACCGTTCGCTCTACCAAGCAGTGCTGCAGCACCTGCTGTGGAGCCGAAATCGACACTACTACTGTTGAGAAACTGTAGAGCTTTGTTACTGCCTAAACTCAGAACCCATTCAACCTTAATTTTGTCTTTGGCAAACTCTGACTCCAACCAGCCTTTATCTTTCAAAACTAGACTGACAGGGTTGTAATAAGCGTAATCTAGCCGAATCGCTGCAATTTGACTTGGTTCATATCGGCTGCAACTTCCTACAACTATCAAGCAAAATAATATTAAAGCAGCGGTGATCAACCATTTTGAAAAGTGAATTCTTCTAAATAAACTAAATTTGCTTCTGGTACTGCGTCTTGACATGAGCTTTCTTCCATGACTTCCAATCGGCATCTTTGGTATTCCACCAATACAGCATCACCACAATATAAAAAGGCCTACAGTTACCAGAACTGAGGAACTATTTCTAGGTATGTTGTACGCTGCTTCGGTAGCCAATCACTCAGGCTTTAATTATTTTTGCAAAAAGCCGATAGGGATAGTGTACTTTTTTAGATAAAGCGTATCATTACATAAACATCTGAAAAAGGCAAGCTATTTCAGGTTTGCCAGGTAATTGAAAAAAAGCGATCACCTCAACTGATGGCGTATTGATGGATGTCTGCTAGTTCGCTTAGCGTCATTCAACTGGGAATTCTACTACTCATTGCTACTCCAATCTTCCGCGTGGCATTTTCCCTATTATTTTTTCTATGGCAGCGAAACTTTACCTACATTTTTGTCACCTTGTTAGTGCTGTCTGGGCTGATTTACAGTCTCACAGGAGCATATTTCTAAAATGCGAATCTGACAGGGTTTGAAATACGTCCCTAGTAGTCACAAAATCAAGTGGATTCTTACTGGTATTATATTTGCTCTACTTCAGTAGGTGCTACCTCTATCTAAGTGGACTGCTAGTTGAGAGTGAACGCAAGGATTTGGCATAGAAACCTTGATTTTTCTGAAAATCTATGCTAACGTCAGCTAAATATACTACTACGGTAAGTCTACTATTAAACTGTAGATTCTTGCACGACAAGAGTAAGTTTTCAACCAGGTTGAACGCTCTATATCTAGAGCTAATTCATCGACAAGGTTTTCTTTGGCGTAGACATGGCTCCTAATTTTCCAATTTCTCATACTCCAACCACGATCGCCATCGTTGGAGGTGGCTTTAGTGGTTCTCTAGTAGCTGCTAACCTGTTGAAGACTGCCACCCGACCCCTGATAATTAAACTAATTGAGCGAAGTCACGACATCGGTAAGGGAGTTGCCTACAGCACAGACACTAACAGCCACTTGTTGAATGTATCAGCAGGAAACATGAGTGCATTTCCAGATGATCCAGCTCATCTGATGCGATGGCTTAACTATAACCGTAGTGAGTTAGCAACACTCCTGCCGGACGAAATTAACGCCAGCATTTTCATCCCCCGTCAGATCTACGGTCTCTACATTCAATCGATTCTGGAGGAAGCAGAAGCGACGGCAGCGAGTTCCGTCCGGCTAGAGAGATTAATTGATGAAGTGGTAGCGGTGGAGCCAGAAGGAAAAGGCGCGATTGTCTCCCTCCGTAGCAGTCGCCATTTTCTCGCCGACAAGATAGTGCTGTCTTTGGGGAATTCACCCTCTACCCCTCTGGGCACCCTGCACGTAGATGACAACGACGAGCGCATACGAGATGCCTGGTCAGCCAATGCACTAGTAGACCTTGAGCCTGATGCACCAGTCTTGCTAATTGGCACTGGGTTGACAATGGTGGATATGGTGGTGTCGCTTCACGAACGGCAACATCGGGGCCAAATTTATGCAGTGTCTCGACGGGGATTGTTTCCGCTGCGGCATCAAGCAACCAAACCTTACCCTGCCTTTCTGAACGCAGAAACTGCGCCTAAAACTATTAGGGACCTATGGCGTCGCGTTCGGGTGGAGGTGGAAGCTGCTGCCATGCAAGGTTACGACTGGAGAGCAGTGATCGATGCCCTACGTCCCATGACTCAACAACTCTGGCAGCAGCTACCCTGCGTTGAACAGCAGCGGTTTTTGCGCCATGTCAAACCCTACTGGGAGGTGCATCGCCACCGCATCGCTCCCAGGATTGGTGATGTTGTACATGAGATGCTGGATTCAGGTCAGCTCAAAGTTTTGACAGGGCGGATTCAGGATTATCAGGCTTTGCCAGAAGCTATAGCAGTGACCGTTCGCCAGCGCCAAACGCAAACCACAAATGTCTTGAGCGTCAGCTGCGTGGTGAATTGTACGGGGGTGGAAGCAGATTATCGCCGTTCGTCCCAACCCCTGCTCGCCAATTTGCGTTCCCAGGGTTTAATCCGCCCCAATGAAATTGGCTTGGGGCTAGATACAGCATCAAGAGGGGCAGTACTGGATGCAAACGGTAACATTTCGACTCTACTCTACACACTGGGGACCCCTCGCAAGGGTGATTTATGGGAAACTACCGCCGTTCCAGAACTGCGAGAACAGGCGCAAGTGGTATCGGAGGCGGTGTTGCAGTCGCTGCCAGTGCGTGTGCGTCCTGTCTCTACCATATCTCGATCAACCAGGCGCATAGAAGAAGGCTCCATCAGTCAAGGGATAGGTCAGTCGATGCTGTTTCGCCAATTCTTTGACCAGGAATCTAGTACCTACACCTACCTAATTGCTGATCGGCAAACGAGAGATGCTGTGCTGGTAGATGCTGTCCTGGAGCAGGTTGACCGCGATTTACAGTCACTGGATGAACTGAAGTTGACGCTACGCTATTGTCTAGAAACGCATATCCATGCCGATCACATCACAGGGGCAGGCAAGCTGAGACAGCAAACGGGTTGTCGGATTATGGTGCCTCAGAATGCGACTGTAAGCTCTGCCGATCGTTCCCTTGCAGATGGTGAAACTTTAGTGGTGGGCTCCGTAGTGATACAGGCGATCGCCACACCAGGGCATACCCAAAGCCATATGGCATATCTGATCAATAGCACCCACCTGTTAACTGGCGATGCTTTATTGATTCGTGGCTGTGGCAGAACAGACTTTCAAGAGGGTGATGCTGGTACCCTATACGATTCAGTGACGCAACGGTTATTTACTTTGCCAGACGATACCCTAGTGTATCCTGCTCATGACTACAAAGGATGTAGCGTTTCTACCATTGGCGAAGAAAAACGCTTGAATCCTCGATTTGCCAATCGTAGCCGTACTCAGTTTATTACCATCATGAGTCATCTGGGCTTGAGCTATCCCAAAAAGATGAAGGAAGCTGTACCTGCAAACGAATATTGTGGCGATTTTATTCCCCAAGCGAATCTCAGCGATGTCATGAGTTCGGCAATAGACAAGGATCGGGAAAAAGTGGAACTCACGCTATCGACCAATACTGAAATTTACAATGATTACTTTGCTATGTACATTTAGCTTGCACAGGCAGGTTGCTGGAGGCAGCAAAGAGCGACTGCGTTGAGTATATCTAACTTATCTCTTAATTAGGCAACTTAAGTTGAAACCAAATGAGTGACAATCTAACTCAAATCTCTATCCGCCTTCGGATTCCTAAAAGTTATCAACAACAACCAATTGTTTCTCAATTGATTTCTCTTTATGACATAACTGTTAATATTACTGCTGCAATTTTAGTACCTAAAACTCAGTATTATGGCTGGTTCGATTTAGAGCTTCAAGGAACTTCTTGTCAAGTTGAAGCAGGATTAAACTATCTCCAAAGTTTAGAATTAGAAATTTTTCGACTAAAGCTAAAAAGCATTTTTGCTAGTAGGATAATAAAACATCAATTAGATGATTTCACCTGTGAACCGAGTAAATTAGTTCAAGGTAGTAGCCCCACTGTAAACTTAAAGTTAGAAGCAAATTTACCGATATTAACTGAACAAATCGCGCGAACTGACATTAAAGTCTCACTCCCAATAGAATACCGTTATTCTCCAGTACTTGCTGCCTTGGTTTCTCATTATGGCTTAACTGTTAACATTAATAGTGCTATCTTAAGCGCCGATGTTGAAGAGTCAACGTTCTCAAGGACGTTGCCTGCGGGAGACCCGCAGGCTTTATCGTCCGTCCAGAGGCTCCATCCGGGAGCTGCCTTGACTTCGTCAAGTTGGTTTGACTTAGAGCTGTGGGGACATCAGACAAGAATTAGCTCAGGTGTCAACTACTTAAAGCAATTAGGAGCCAGAATTTGGTGAGAGAAAAAGGCTGGTTAAGAGCTGATTTTGTGGTGTAAGCAAAAAAAAGGCTTTCAGAGTTCTTTTCATCTAGGACTAGGCACTATGGAAAGCCTTTTCACTCTGGCAAGTGATTCAAAACAGTGAGATTAAGGTTGTATCATGAGGACGCAAGCAGAGCTCAATCGGTTTTTAGTCTGCGGACTGGGCAGCTTGGGGCAGCATTGTGTAGCAGTCCTTAAACAATATGGTGCGACCGTCATTGCCATCGATCGAGTGCCACCCCAGGACTGGGAGATTTCCGACCTCCCAAATTTATTAGAGGAGCTGGTGATTGGTGACTGTCGCTTATCAAGTATTCTAGAACAAGCTAGAATTCGGCAATGCCGAGCTGTCCTTTTGTTAACGGGTAGCGAGCGGGTCAACACTGAAGCAGCTCTAGCAGCACGGCTGTTAAATCCCCAAATCCGTCCGCTCGTCCGTTCGGATAAGCAAAGACTGAATCGACTCTTAGGTCAAAACCTAGGTAACTTCGCTGCCTTTGAGCCGAATCAACTTTCCGCTTCTGCCTTTGCCTTGGCAGCCCTTGGAGCTGAGACCATAGGATATTTCAACCTGGACGGACAGTTGTTTAAAGTTGCCAAGCATCAGATTCAACCAGGAGATGCCTGGAGCGCTTGCCGCCAAGTGCAAGCTTTGAATACGAGGATTCGTCGCATTCTCAGCCACACATCTGCCTCGTCTCGCCCACCCACACAGTTTCATGAGTGGGAGCCAGAGACATTAGTGCAGGAAGGAGATACTCTTGTTTATGTTGAAGTGGTAGATAGGCTTAGCGATAATCCTCAGCCATCCACAGCGAAGGTCGCACCCACACCCCAAAGGTTTTGGGATAGATTGCTCCGAAGCGTGAGACCGCGCCATCTCACTCACAAGTGGCATAAATTTTTGCAGTCAAACTACTACAGCCAGAATCGGGTTCAGCGAATTGCCACAATTTACTGCTTCACAGTTTTTGTCCTATGGCTTTGTGGAGTCGTTCTGTATCAACTGAACTATCCTGGCATCAGCACTATTGAGGCTCTATATGCTCCCGCCGTCTTGCTTCTAGGAGGTTACGGAGATTTATTCGGAAGTGTGAAATTTGCATCGCAGCCAGCACCAGCCGAGCATATGCCAATGTGGTTGCGCCTATTCAGCTTTGGACTCACATTAACAGGTGAAGCTTTCGTCGGTGTGTTGTACGCGCTCATAACCGACAGTCTCTTAAGCTCGAGGTTAAAGTTTCTCACCCGACGTCCGCCGATCCCAGAGAGTAACCATGTTGTGCTGATTGGGATAGGTCCGCTAGGTCAAAGAGTTGCGGCTCTACTACAAGAGCTCAAACAACCAGTAGTAGGAATTAGCAGAACGGAGGTTGAATTAGATTCACTCCCCCAAATCCCACTAGTGATTAGCAGGATTGTTGATGCCTTAGCTAAAGTGAATCTTGCCAATGCCAAAACTGTCATCGTCACTATGGATGACGATCTGGAAAATCTGGAAATTGGTTTAATGGCTCACGCTGCTGATCCCACAACTAACCTGGTGCTGCAAACATACGACCAGCGTTTTAGTAACTATGTGGCGCGGATGTTTCCCTACGCTCGAGTTCTTTGCAGTTCTGCTTTATCGGCTGAAGTCTTCGCGGCAGCAGCTTTTGGTGAGAACATTCTCAGCTTGTTTCACTTTTATCATCAGACCGTCTTAGTGACGGAATATAGAATCGAGGCTGGTGATACCTTAAACGGATTAATGTTGTCTGAGGTGGCCTATGGTTATGGCGTGATCCCAATCCTCCATCAAAAGTCTAATTACGAGTTACCCAAGTTTATGCCCTCTTATGAGACTCGACTCTCTGGCGGCGAGCGCTTAATCGTTTTGGCAACAAGCCTTAGTCTTCAGCACATCGAGCGAGGCAAGCTAGCTCCTCGTGATTGGCAGCTAAGGATTGAGGCTGCCTTGACTCCGGAGGCAATTTTTGAAGGTGCTCATGAAATTGCCCAGATGACCGGATGTAGTATCGGCACGGCAAGGCATTTAATGCATCATCTGCCTGGTCTTTTGCCCCACCGACTTTATAATCACCAAGCTCAACACCTAGTACATAAGTTGAGTCGAGTCAAAGTCAAGGCTCACTCGATCGCCTTGACAAACACGAGCCAATAGGTACCGTTAAAAATTGAACAAATCGCGCTGACTCGCATTTAGGTCTCGCGATCCCGGAAGAATACTAGCATTTTCCAGGACTTGCTGCCTTATTTTCTCATTACTGTGTCAGGGGGTTTGGGGTTGTGAACAGGAAATAGAGCACCCCTGACCCGATTAGCATCACAAAGAAGCTGAAGACGAGCACCCACCATCTATTTGGTTCATAAGTATCCTCATCAATGGCGCGACGAATATCGAAGTAATGTACGGTTGAGAGGAACACTGTCAGCAAACCGACTAGAGCGAAGAGTAAACCCAGTTGCCAGCCCTGACCTGTCCGAGGCAGATGGGGTGGGAGCAAATAGCGCAGTCGCACGATAACGACCCCAAAGCCCATCATCGCCACTGCAGTCCGCATCCATGCCAAATAGGTGCGTTCATTCGCCAGATGATCGCGCAACCGTGACGGATTCTGGTACTTTTCCCTGTTTGGTTGATTCAAATCATTCTCTCTACGCTCCCTCTGCAACTTTCTTTCTCCTTTTTTCAGTCCGGTTTTCCATCCATGACCCTCTTAGCGGACTATTCCTATGAGGCTAAAGGTCAGTCCAGCTAGTACAAATAAGGTCACAATCACGTAGGTTAAGTCCCGTTGTAGTAGGAAAGCTAGTAGGGAAAATGCTACGCGTGCGACTGGAGTAGCAATTAACAGCAGTAGTCCAAGTTGAATAATGCCACGGCTGCTACCCAACGAAACAGCCGTTACCACACCATTTGGACTACGAAACAGGAATGGTTCGCCACGAAAAACCTGGTATTCAGCAGGCTCTAGACCGTGACGAATCAAGTACAAAACTCCGCCTACTAAGACTGTAGAACTAGCAATAACAAGCCCAGCTCTTAGTAGGTAGCTGACGGACTGCTCAACTAGCGACTCACTCCATATTTGTGTGGGTTGCTCCTGGGTTTGGGTGAGCAACTCTGATGCTAGCGCTTCGGTGTTTTCAGGTGCCGCCGATGATTTCGTGGGAGTTCGCTCTTGAAATCCCCACAGGAGGATAAGTGCGATCGCACTCATCATCACCCACTCTGGTGGTAATGAGTCCCGGTTAATGGCTCGTATCAAAAGCCGCAAGCCCACCAGGGTGACTACGAAATACCCAGCATCCTCTAGATGGATGAACTCATCTAGCCAACGGATAAATAATCCTGCCATGAACCGCAGCGCGATGATGCCAATTGTGGCTCCAGTCAACACCAGCCAGGTTTTTTGAGAAACCGCGATCGCAGTCGTCACGCTATCTAGGGAAAATGCTAGATCCGTTAGCGCAATCACCGGAATTGCTGACGCAAGTGAGTTAAAGCGCCAACCATGTTGCTCTTGCCCATCCCTATATGACGCAAAGTGTTGCAGGGCGAGCCATAGCAGGTATGAGGCTCCCAATACCTGCACCTGCCAGAACTGAATCACCCAAGCTGCCGTTAGAATTAAGCTAATTCGTAACACATAGGCTACAATTAAGCCCAGGTTAAGTGCCTGACGCTGGAGTTGTCTATCTTCCAGTCCTTGGGAGATGGTAGCTAGGGCGATCGCGTTGTCAGCGGATAAAACTACCTCTAAAAAGACCAGGACTAGCAGTAGCACAGGAGCTTCAACCCCTGTGTGTAGCGGGGAGGCTAAAATTTGGTCTAGCATTAATGATTTGCAGAAATTTGAAGTGAGCCCTTAGCCCCTAGTTTAGTTAGCTTTTGCGAATTCGCTCAAATTCAACAATGTTGCCTCATCCTTACCAAAAATCAATGGTAGCTTTCCATCCCATCTATCTATTGCTTGCTTTTGCAGAACCTTAATTGTTACAGTTGCATCCAGCAATCTTTGTACCTCAGCCTCTCCTTGGGCTAAGTTCACCTTTGCCTCAGCCTCTTTCGATGCCTTTAGGGCTACAAACTCTGCCCGTTTTACTTCCTGTTCGGCAATCTGTTTCGCTTCTACTGCCGCTTCAAAATCATCTGAGAAGTGAACGTCCACAAGAGAAATATCATCAACCCCAATATGATAGTTAGCCAATCGTCCGGTCAATGAATTGTCTAAACCAGCTTTAACTTCTCCCCGCTTAGCAATGATTTCTTCAGCAGTATACTTTGCCATTACTGCCTTCAGTACTTCTTCAATCACTGGGTTAATAATCCGCTGGATGATCTGGCTTTCGTCCCCGATTTCTTGAAAGATAGTATTTGCTTCCTTGGGAACAATATGCCAATTAAGAGCTACAGTGGTGTGAATCTTCTGGAGGTCCTTAGAGGAAGCCTTGGTAGAGATTTGCTGATTTTGCACTCGGACACTCAACTTTTTCACAGTATTGATTATGGGAATAATCAAGTGGATTCCTTCTCCTAGCACTGTATCTTGCACTTCTCCAAACTTCATCAACACACCTCGTTCCCCAGCATTTACGATGGCAAAAGGCGTGAAGAAGATGAATATTAATAATAAAAGTATAGCCAGTTTACCGCCACTGTAAAGCTTATTATTTGTCTCCATAGTTGATTGGGGCTATCTAGATACTTTGTATGAGTAGGTGATTATTGCCAAAAGTTCTTACCGCGGAAGGCGGTCATCGCTGCTTTCACCCCGTTGCAAGGCGGTGTACCCTTCGGGTAACGCTTCGCTTCGCGCTTCGGCTGACGCGGTCGCCTGCGGAGGAGTCAGTCGCCAGAGCGGGGTCCCCCCGCGAGCGAACTGGCATCGGAAACCCTCCCAAGAGCGCCGTCTCACCGATGACCTAAAGCTCTCCAGTTAGACCCTTGTAGAGCATCTCAAATGCCAGTACCTGGAGTACGAGACTGAAGATAGTTCTCAAAATCTCAGTCTTAGATTCGGCTAGGACTCTTGTCCCTAACAACGCCCCAAACACGACCCCCAACATTACGGGCATTGACAATCCTGGATCGATATAACCCCGCTGTAGGTAAATTCCCGCCGACGCTGCCGCCGTCACACCGATCATAAAATTGCTAGTGGTTGTAGAAACTTTGAACGGCAGCCGCATGGCTTGATCCATCGCCAGAACCTTGAGCGCTCCTGAACCAATGCCCAGTAACCCGGAAAGCACTCCCGCTATCCACATCAGCCCCAGTCCAACCGGAACAGCATAAACTTGGTAAGACATCAATCCATCGGGAGTTGGGTAAGTGCTATTGAGTCTTAGACGGGTGGCTAGGGGGTCAGATAACTCGATTCCAGAGTTTTCAGGTTGAGATGGCTGCGGTAGATCCGCTGAATAAAGTAAGACAATACCCAACACGATAGCAAGTGTTTTAATAGAAACGTAAGGGGTAATCAAAGCTCCGACTAAAGCTCCGATTGTCGTCGCTATTTCGAGGAACATTCCCAGTCGCAGATTCGTATAGCCTTCTTTGATGTAGGCAATTGCCGCCCCGGAAGAAGTAGCAATCACAGATACCAGTGAAGCACCAGAGGCGTATCGGATATCAACGCCGAAGCCTAAAGTTAAGAGGGGAACAATGACTATTCCGCCCCCCAACCCAGTAAGTGAGCCTAAAAAGCCAGCAATAAATGAGCCAGTCCCAACTAGCAGGGAAAATTCCAGAATGTTCAAAGGTTCATTCCTCAATCAGAATATTTCTGAGTAGCACTGGGTTAAAGCCTTTGTCTACTAACTGATGTATTTTCAATATCTGTTGTAAAAGCCTCTCCTCGGCAAACCCTGTGATTGAGGCTGAAGTTGTGACTTTGGCTGTGATTGTAATTGGGGCTTGCTTTCAGGAGAGACATGGAATTCATCAACAGATGGTTCTGGATTTCTCCTTACAGCTAACAGACTAGCACTAGCTATCTTGACAGCAGGCGCATTGACAACTCGTGAATCTATAGCTGCCTGCGACACATTTGGGACAAACCAGCTTGTTCCACCTGGCTTTAAAACTTGAGTAGGAGGAACATTGAATTCAACTGTGCTGTTGTCTGGACTGCTCTTAACAATTAATTTTGTCCCATCAGCTATCCTAATTGCAAGAGGTCCTCTCAATTCTTGGCTTTGTCTATCGAGACCTATAGTTGTTGCTTTGACATCATTTGGTAGATAGACCCCATCGCAATCCCAGTTCTTTTTAGTTGTTTGACCATCAGCTAAAAAATACAGGGCATTCTCGTATGAGTAATCATCAGAATCTGGCTTGGGACCGTAGATAGCTAGTGTCTTTCTTGTCTCATTTTGACACTGACCCCAGTTTAGTCCTGCTTCTAGAGTATATTTTTGGAACTCTAGCTCATCAATTTTCTTTTGAACTTCTTCAGGTGTATAGTTTTCTATTTGTCCTTGAGAATCTTTCGTTTTTTGGAGAGTACTTAAAGCTTTGGTCACCTCTATATAGTCAGGATCTTTAGTGATTTTTGGCTTGTCAGCATATGAAGGTTGAGCAAACAATAGATTTATCAGAAATATCAAGACTATTAAAAGAAATTTGAACAGGTTCAAAGTGGTTCTCCTTTTTGAGTAGAAGATTGAGGTAGTCAATACTTTTCAAACACTATCTACCTTTATGATTTTGACATTAATTACATCGTTATCACTGTTAATTTTTGGTTGAGACATACAAGTACAACAAGTCTTAAAACTTTAAAAATCCTTTCAGTTAAAGCCTAGTTTTAGTTTTCTAGCTATTCATGCGGTTCGAGACTTACTATTAGGTGCATCTGTCACTCGCGCTCCATTAGCAACGCTGCATTGCAAAGCTCTCAAGCGCCAGTAAGAACTCTTACAGCCAGCCTTTGTAGAGACACAGAGCTATCAAATATACTAAAAGTTGCTAGGATAAGCGTACTTTATGCTCATGTTATGTTAAAGCTCAAATATCTAAAACCCTCCAAAAGACTGAACCTTAGTGACTACTGACTTCTCCAAGTTATGCTTTCGGGTAGAGGTAATAATTTGAAAGCTATTAGGTGTAGTTAACATGCATGAAACATATCAACAAGAAGGCAGAGGGCAGAGGGCAGAAGGGTTTTTGTCCTCCCCAGAGAAGTGCGACCGATAGGGAGCAAGGGTCTCTTGTCCCCCGTTAAAATCTCTGATAATCACGGAACTTATTTGTGGTGGGTCAGCAATCCCCCATCATAATTCTTTCCTTCTGCCCTCTGCCTTCTGCACAGCTGCCTTTCTTTTTCAACTCTCATTGACTGAATCTGCTTCCTGAGGGCGGAGTGAGGTTTCATTTAAAGGCTGCTCGTCCTTCAGGGCGCTGGGAGTCAACGTTCTCACTCGTAGAGCCTCCGGGAGCTGCGTTGACGTCGTCAAATGCGGTCTGATGAGCAGACTAAGCCCAATCGCCCAGGTAACTGAAGCCATCCAGCCTCCCAAAATGTCACTAGGAAAGTGAACCCCTAGATACAGCCGCGTCCAGCCGATAGCCAATACGAACGAGCTGCCAACAATCAGAACTAGCCACCACCAAGAGCTACCCCAAGTCAGGATTACCAAAGCTGCTACTAGTGCCATACTTGCCATTGCATGACCACTGGGGAATGCGTAATCCAACTCTGGAGAAAGTGAATCCCACAGATGGGGACGCACTCGATGTAATAATATCTTTGCTGTGCGGTTGATGATGGCGCTTCCCAGCACAGTAATTAGCAAATACACTAGCGATCGCCATCGTTGTCGAAGCAATAACACCAAGCCGATCGCAATGGTAATCGGAAGCAAGGCATTAGGCGATCCAAACTTAGTCAGACTCACCGCCAAAATATCCAATTGCGGTGATGCTGTTGCATGAATTGACAATAGAATAGGCACATCCCATGGGAAGCCAGCTTCATTCTTCCAGATCTCCAGTGCTAGTCCCTCAAATACCTGAAAAGGTAGATAGACTCCGAGCAATAGTATCAACAGAGAACGCCAATGGGCAATGAGCAACTGCTTGAGAAAGCTATTGAAAGACTGTAGAAGCTTCCAGAAATCAGATTTGAACATTTGCGTTCATCCTTACTTTGAATGTGTATGCCAAAGAAAAAATTTTACCTTAGTGCACTCGTTCGCATCGATAACACCGTTAATTTCAGAAACGTGATAGGGTGCTCACTATGAAAGGCGTCCCTTTATAGACACCAGAACAGCAAACTCAAGCGATGAGATGAATGCGGAGAGTCAAATGTTCAATATGTTGGTAGAAATATCGTACAATAACGATGTTAGGTTAAGCTTATAAAGCTAAAATTCTCCCCAAGAAAGAATTTTTGCGACGATTGGGTTTTCCAAGTTACGCTTTCAGAGTGAGGTGGTAATCAGAAAGCTGTCATAAACGACTACCAGTGAAGCGATTTCTTAATTTAACTAATGTCGTAATTTAACTTGCACAGGACAATTCTTTTTCTATCTTAATTCCCTTTATCGCTTTCGGTAATCAATGCATTTTTGAGGTTGTTAAGGTCGGGTGTCCCGACCCCGCCATTCTCCCGGAGGCAACCTCCGGGAGCTGTGGCGGCTTCGCCTTTATCAACCGTACTACATTAACTACTTTTGGTTCTTGAGCATGATTGGCCTTCAAATCACCAGAGTTCGACTGTACAGACAGCATTTATTCCAGATAATCTATCAGCAAAAAATCTAAGGATCAAAGAAATGCTCAGTGGTCTTCAACTCACTGCGGTGGGATTTGCTTCTGTAGCTGCAGGTCTGGTCAATGCCCTGGCTGGAGGTGGCAGCCTAATCACATTTCCGGTGCTGGTTGCCGTAGGAATTCCTTCTGTGCCAGCCAACGTAACTAATACAGTGGCTCTTTGCCCAGGCTATCTGGGAGCCACACTCGCACAATGGAACGAACTGAGGAGTCAAAAAAGGCGGATGTGGCTCATGCTCCCGGCAAGTATCATTGGTGGACTCGCTGGAGGCATCTTGCTGCTGAACACGAGTCAACGGGTATTCGATGTGTTGGTGCCCTTCCTGATTCTACTCGCCTCAGGTTTACTGGCATTTCAGGAGCCAATGCGGGCTTGGCTAAATCGGCGTGCCGCACGGTCCAACTCCAGGGGAATGTCCGAGCAATGGTCAGTTCTGCCGATTGGCATCGCTGCCATCTATGGCGGCTATTTCGGTGCCGGGTTGAGCGTGATCGAACTAGCTGTGCTGGGTCTAGTGCTGAACGACTCGTTGACTCGTTTGAATGCGCTGAAGCAGTTTATTTCGTTTGTCGTCAACGTTGCGGCGGCGCTCTTCTTCTTATTCACGGGCAAAGTTGTCTGGTTGGCGGCGCTATTAGTAGCAGTAGGGTCTCTACTCGGCGGGATATTAGGTGGAAGACTGGCAGGACACATCAAGCCATCTCTGTTGCGCCGGACGGTCGTTGTGCTCGGCATTGTGATAGCTGTAATTTACTGGGTGCACTTGTAGCAATGAGGCAATGGATCAATGCTCAAACAGAGCTATTAGACTGCCACCTGTTGATAACTTTCGTAATCGTCATGTTAGGTTCAATTTTGCCAAAGCGTGCTTCCAGTCCTTCCGCCCGTAAGATGTCACGAACTGGACCAGATGCATCTGCCAATTGCAACGTAAGACCACGTCCGGACAGTTGCTCGTGGAGTTCTTCAAGCATGGCAGCCCCAATCTGGTCTGTGGCGGTAGACCAGCTAAGGAGGCATAAGCCATATCTTCGGGGACAGTAAAAGCCACGAGCGCGAAACCCGCTAGGAGATCGGAACGAAACTTACTTGGATCGTAAGTTGACCACCAACGGGTAATGCCCAAAACTGAAGTGAGAGGAGTGAGTCCACCCTGTTGCGGAGTTCGCGTCTTCATTGAATTATTTTTACATAAAGTCGGTAGAATTACCGTACTATATATAAGTAACTCTTGAATGCACCTATCTTTAGAAAGAGGATTATCGCTCTTCTATCATTTCTGCAACGCAAATTTTGTGTTCTATCAACGGTGAAAATTACTTGAATTTCTAATTGAAAGCTTGGAAGTCTTGTACCTTGTACTACGCATCTTGGAATCCTTAGTTATGACCGTCTCTACCCTACCTACTTGGTCTTCAAATCACATAAGGCAGACCTTTGCCCGTCGCTCACTACTACCTTTAAAGCAGGACTGTCTGTGGCAAATTACAACTGGCGTAGTCCGCACCCTAACTTGGCTAGAAAATGGCAACTTCGTTAATCTGGGGTTGTGGGGACCAGGAGATATTGTGGGTCGTGCTCTCTCTAATGCTGACCCTTTACAGATTGAATGTCTCACTCCAGTCGAGGTAACTTTGTTGCCAGCTCGTGATTGGCACCAAGCTACGGAGGCTATGATTCTACACATTCAGCGTTCTGGAGAGTTAATCGAAATTCTGCACTGTAGACAAGCTGAAGTCTCTCTCTTACAGCTGCTTGCTTGGTTAGCAAAACGATTTGGACAAGAGGTTGAGCAAGGAAAACTCATTAATCTAGGCTTAACCCATCAAGATCTTGCGGAGATGATTGGCTTAACCCGTGTGACGGTAACAAGGCTGCTTAATGCTTTTGAAAAGCAAGGTATTATTCAACGCAAAGAGCGCCAATCGATTATTCTCCACGAGCAGTCGCCCTTCTGGCATTATGAAATCTAGTATATGTTTGTTTTGAAGTAGATAAAAGGAGATGGCCGTGGTAAATATGTAATGAGCGTTGATACGTACAAACTTAAGACCCTAGCGAAGCCGTGTTCAGGGGCAAGACTTGGGGTAAGCGTAAAATTACTAATTCATTAGGGACATTGTTGTTAACAGCACGTCCAGTAGCATCAAAGCCATCAAAGCCGAAATCGTTGTCATTGCCGACAGCGAGCGTTGTTGGGTTAACGATAGTTAAACCTTCAATTTTCTTAGGCATCTCGGGAATCTGGCTAAGATCGACTAGCAGACTCTTACTGACAGGAGTAATGCCATTTGCCGCTAATTGCACTGGAGACAATGCCTCTAAAGCCTGAGTTGTGTTTGGCAACTCGCTCCAGTGAGTCTCTAAGATGTTGGTTGCACCACTCAAGTCAACTTGATAAATATGAGCTCTTTTGTTAGTTCGCTCAACCACTAGCAGAGTTGTGGGATTGACAAAGGCTAGATCACCAATCTTCATCTTGCCTTGCTTGGTTGTACCAAAGCTACTCGCCGATTCAGCTACATAGACATACTCTGCTACAGGTTTGAGGTTATGAGTATCCACTACCAGCAGGCGCATCATCCGTGAGGCTCGACCAACATTTGGGGTGGGAAAATCCAGGGGACTTTGGAGGGCGACGAATAGACTCGAGTTATCCTGACTAATAGTCAAGCCTTCAAAGCCACGATTGGGTCTACGGTGCACGTAAATGGCTGGTAAGACTGGGCGTAGATCAGTGTCAGCAGCAAGAGTCATTCCTGGCGGAATCAGACGGTGCACCAGAGTCCCATCTGGCGCAACCTGACTGACACTAGGGCTGTATTCTTCAGCAATCCAGAAAGTGCCATCAGTTGCACGGGTGAGTCCTTCGGGATCAATACCATTAGGATTTAGTTGCAGGCGAGTTTGACCATCGTAGGAGTAGGCAGCCTCATCACGCTCAGTATTGGGTAGCCCGGTCACTGGTTGGTTATTCAGAGTGTGAATCGGCGTTTCACCCACAATCTGTATTTGATCTTCTGCAAGAGCTAGCTTGTAAATCACCGGGTTATACTCTGGAACCGGGAAGGTTCGACGACACTCCTTTTCTACCTTAATTTGACTATTCGGCCCTCGGTCAGCGATCGCATAAAAAATATTTTCTGGGTCATTTTGAGCGTGATAGAGTCCTGAGAATAGACCGCCCAGATTCAAACCCCGGTCATTTCCTTGCCAATTTGACATAGCGACTTTTTGGGTAGCTCCCAGTCCAGTTGTCGTCAGTGTGTAACGTCCTATAATGGTTACAGCTGATCGATTTTGTTGTGCAGAGCTTGCGGCTTGCTGGAAGAAAGACACGAAATTGAGCTTGCACGGGCGCGCCGCTAAAGCCATATCCAGAGGCACGTTGAGTGCTAGTAACCAAGCTAGCCCAATCAGGATTAGTAGTCTTGGCTTGCTCATCTTCTGCGTCTCTTTATTACATAAACGTCATGTTTCAGCATGTCCAGCAGCAGGGCACACTTTTTTTAAGTCAGGAGCTTCAAGTTCTTGTTTCATGCCTGAAAACCGTCTCTATCGCTTAGAGCACGTCGGCTGATTCAATTACCGGGGAGATCAAGAAGAATTCTTTGAGCTGCATTGGCTCCGAGGCTATTTCAGTACAGCAGTCAATTTTCCCATAATTCTAGCCTTAACCGAGGAGTATTGGAACCAGATATTAGCTTGTAACTAGCAGATAACCATGTTACTATTTTTGACTCTGTCCCCAAATTAAACTACACTAATTCCATTGGGTTGCGTGACTTACGTGGAAAATACGAAAAAGGTGGGTGTTGGGCTCAGCGGATTAGGACGATTGAACCTTGATTGGCTACGGCAGTTTGCTCAAGTAGAGCCCAAGGCAGGTATGTTACAAAAGCTCAGAGGCGGATTCCTGCTAATTGTGGGATATCTGCTTTCACCCTTGTGCTGGTGGAATGACCTATTTTTCAATTTGCCTATTGCTTATTTGTTTGGGTATGTCTGTAGTTTGTTCTCCCCAAGTTTGCTCCTACCTGGCTCAGTCATAGGATATTGGCTATCTAACATTGCCGGGATTCTCTTAATGCAGTTAGGGGTTGTAGATGTTTTGCAACGTCCGAAAGAGCAGAACCTGAAAAAAGATTTATTGTTTGGTCTAGCTTCCTCAACCATCTACACCATCGTGATTCTGGCACTGATACAGTTTAAGATAATTAATCTTCCTATTCTGTAGCGGAGTTTAGACTAACACTATACAAAGATGCCCTCTTTAACCTTTACTCAAGCAAGGTGCTCAAGAGATGTATCAGCTTTGTTAAATTATCAAGGTACTGTGTAAAGATAGTATTGACGAAGCAAAGAGCGTTGCTCCCGGAGGCTCCTACGAGTGAGAACGTTGACACAAGTGAGGCAAGCTGAGAGTGCATTGGTTTCTTGCTGCAATCATTACAGCGACGACTGCTTTTGTCGCCTCTAATCTCGATGATGTCATTGTCCTAATGTTGTTTTTCTCACAAACTAATGCAATTTTCCGGCGTCGGCACATTGTTTGTGGCCAATATCTAGGTTTCACACTTATTATTATTGCTAGTTTGCCTGGCTATTTTGGTGGTTTATTTCTGCCTCGAAAATGGCTAGGCTTGCTTGGTTTACTTCCGATTGCTATTGGGATTGGTCGTTTGGCGCAACTTAACAAAGATGAGAAAGAAGTACAAACAGTAACTGATGAGTTAAAGCAAATCTCTTTAAATACGCCAATCCTGTCTGTAATTGCGAGTATTCTTAGCCCACAAACTTATAAAGTAGCAGCTATTACATTAGCAAATAGTGGCGATAATATAGGTATATATATACCTATTTTTGCTAGTAGTCACTCACAGGATCTAGAAGTATTTCTCGTTGTTTTCTTTCTACTCGTCGGCGTTTGGTGCTATATTGCCTACCAATTAAGTCGTCATCCAATTATAGCACATGTCCTCACTCATTATGGTCATGCTATTGTTCCCTTTTTCTTGATTGGTCTTGGAATATACATTCTACAGGATAGCGGAACTTTAACAGCATTACTTGGTCTACTGCACACTAGCTAAATAATTATTAAAAAGGACACTTACTTTAGCGTTTCATTAATTCATCCAACTCGATTTCTAATAATTTGGCATTGTCACTACCAATAATCAGAGGCAACTTGCCATCCCATTTATCTACTGTTTGCTTGTGCAAAAGTTCAGGAGTCAAAGTCTCACGAACTAACCTCTGTGCTTCTGCTTCTCCTTTGGCTAAATTCACCTTCGCCTCTGCTTCTCTAGAGGCTTTCAATGCCATAAATCCAGCCCGCTTGGCTTCCTGTTCAGCCACTTGTTTTGCTTCCACTGCCTCACTGAACTGTTCTGAGAAGTCGATATGAACCAAAGAAATATCATCAACTGCAATGTGGTAAGTCGCCAGTCGGGTGTGTAATGAGTCGTCTATCCCAGCCTTGACTTCTCCTCGCTTAGTAATGATTTCCGCAGCCGTGTACTTGGCCATAACAGCCTTCATCACTTCTGCAACTGCTGGATTGATGATCCGCTCAACAACCTCTTTCTCGTCTCCAATTCGTTGAAAAATAGTATTTGCTAACTCTGGAATTATATGCCAGTTGAGAGCTACATCTATGAAAATATCTTGGAGATCCTTTGAGGAAGCCTCAGCGGAAATTTGCTGCTTCTGCACTCGAACGCTTAACTTACGTACGGTATCGGCTATAGGAATGATTAAATAAAGTCCTTCTCCTAGTACCTGCTCTTGCACTTGTCCTAGGTGTATCAATACTCCCCTTTCTCCAGCATTTATAAGTACCAACGGCGGAAAGAAGATGGCGAGCAACAACAAAAGTGCGACTAGTTTACTAGCTCTGTTAATGACCTGCCTTCTTTTCATAGAATCTAAACCCGATAGTGGATTAGTAGTATTTCAAGAAAAATTGTGGCATACTACTACTCAAACAGTGAACCATAATAGAAAGTCTTGACCAACCAAAACAAAAAAATGCCTAGACCATCCTCAGCTATACTTTTCTAGCTAGGTTTTCAGGAAACTTCAAAGAGAAAGGATGACGCTTGACCAGTTGCGAATTTTTCTAGCTGTGGTGGAACATCTGCACTTTACTCGTGCGGCTGAAGCGCTCTACATTACTCAGCCCGCTGTCAGTGCAGCAATCCAAAGCTTAGAAGAGCAATACGACATAAGATTATTTCACCGGATTGGTCGTCACATTGAAATTACCGAGGCGGGAAAATTGCTACAGGTTGAAGCAAAAAAAATCATTGACCAAGTTGCTTTGGCAGAGCGAGGGCTACGGGAGTTGAACGATCTGCAACGAGGTGAGTTGAAATTAGGCTCAAGTCTAACAATTGGTAACTACTGGTTACCCAACAAGATTAGTCAATTTAAGCGCCAATATCCCGGCATTTTCGTTAACTGTACTCTCGGCAACACAGAAGCAATCTGTGCAGGGACAGCAGCTGGTTTGTTTGATTTGGGTTTGGTAGAAGGCGAAGTTAACCCAGAGCTTGAGAATGTTCTGGAGCAAGAAGTTGTAGGAGGTGATCGCCTACATATCGTTGTAGGCACATCTCACCCTTGGTTTGAGCGTATAGAGGTTGCCTTAACGGAAGTTCCGACAACAGCTTGGGTGATGCGAGAGTCAGGATCGGGAACACAACAAAGGTTTGAGCAAGCCTTACGCAATTGGAAAATTGAGCCGACTGAATTAAACGTAGTTTTAGTCTTAAGTAGTGGTGAGATGGTGAAGGCAGCTGTTGAAAGCGGTATAGGTGCAACTGCGATTTCAGAACTTATGGTCAAAAAAGAACTACAGCTATCTACTCTACGTGCGATTCCAATCATGGAGCACAAAGAAGGGTCCAGTGTGAAGACTGAAATAGTTCGACCTTTTTTAAAACTGAAACAGCGGCAACGGTTTCAGACTCGGCTTTCAATTGCTTTTGAGCAAATGTTACGCTGACAATAGTTTTCCCTTAGCTTATCTCCTCAACGTTCTGCCGCAAGCTCAATCTTCATGTAACAAATGTGTCTCTTGAGGAAGTAATGTAGTTTCATCATATCGGTATGCAAGAATGCGTTATAACTATTAGGCTATGTGAGAAAGCTTTACGCCTGATCGACTAATTTCCAGCTTACCATGACCAAAATTGAGTAAGTGACGAGCTTGAGTATATTTTGAGGAGTGCTCCCGCAGAGCTTAGCACCTAGTAACACTCCCGGCACCGTACCTAGCCAGATTGGTAATACTAAACTCCAATTGACCGTTCCAAGGGTGAGATGTCCAAGGGAAGTGAAAACTAACAGAACTGCGGCTTGTGAAATATCTGTACCTACCAACTTACGAGAGTCAAGGCGGAAAAAGGCAATCAGCACGAGTGCAAACATCGAACCGGAAGACACGCTAGTTAAGCCCACTATGCAACCTAAAACTGCTCCCAAACCGAGCGTCAGGACACGACCGGATCTGGTTTTCAAGTCAAGCTCAGGTAGTTCAGGCAACTGCAACTTCATAAAAAAAGTTTTTAACAACAGTTGTGCTAACGCTAATAAGGTGACAAACATCATCATGACTCCAAGCAAGCGCAGGAGAATGTTGTTCGGGTTAAGAGTGCCATTCTGCTCGATCAAATAGAAAATTCCCACCCCAGTCAACGAGCCAGGAACACTCCCGAAGGCAAGCCACTTGACAACTTGCAGGTCAATCGTTTGCTGCTGCCAGTGCTTGAAGCCGCCAATCGCTTTCATCAGGGTAGCAGCCACAATATCAGAGCTGACAGCAACTGAAGGCGGGACTTGGAACATGAAAATCAACATTGGTGTGATGAGAGAGGCTCCACCCACTCCGGTTAAACCAACGATAATGCCTATCAGAAAGCTGAAGAACGGTAGTAATAAGTAGTTCATACTGCTCCAACGCAGGTTGTAAAAGTGCGGAGGCGCGAATAGAGCACTTGTCTTACCTGGCTGATCATATGTCCATATATTCGCTAGAGTTACTGTAGTTTAATCATACTTGGTTCTAGCAGATTTCATAGTTTTTTTTGTGTTAGTGCACCTTATAGTGGCGTTCAACGGTTCCCCAGTTTGTTTTCACTTTGATTGACCAACCTCCAGAGCAAGTGCAAGGGTACCGCTTTGAGTCGGTGAAAGTCAAAGAACCAATCCTTCGTATTGATGGGGTATTCTGCCACCAGAGTCGGCTTCCCCGCGGATTCTCTTCTTTACCGAGGTGCAATTCCAAAAAGACGAATCGCTATGCGCTCAATCCCAATCATCTACCGCAAACAGCGTAATGAATTGACCGGACTACCATCCAGGCACAAGCTAAATGCAGCATGGTCAGACAGTTTCCCTTTTTTAGCTTTGTTGAGCATCTGCTAGTTTCTGCACAAAAGCTTGATGTTCTGCTGAGGCAACCCGGCTTGCAACACTGCCAAAACTCTTGACATATCACCCTGTAGTAATGCAGCAGTATCTAACCATAGTCCTGGGAAACTTGGCTTTGAATTATCCTATTCTCTGCCAATAAGAGGTTATTGTAACTACTATCCTCAATGCTAAAAGTGGAGCTATGCGGATTCGAACCGCAGACCCCTTCAATGCCATTGAAGTGCTCTACCAACTGAGCTATAACCCCTTTTTGCCTTATCTATGATGCCTTAAGACTATGTAGTTCGTCAACATGGAACTAGAAGCCCTAAGAAACTTGCATCAGGTAGCTGACACAGTTACCCATCAAGAAATAAACGACTAATAGTGCCGCAGCAGCGAGCGCTACTAATGTACCTGCCAACATGAGAGAGAATTCTCGGTGTTCGAACGCCTCTTCCATCAGATGCAGTGACCAAGCTACGAGAGCCACGTCAAAAATTAGTATACTGACTAACATATCTTTTGATTTTTAAATTTATTTATCTATCTTAACATAGCTTCAAACAATATTCGTTGACACTAACAAATTTCATAACGCCTTCTAACGCTTGCTTGAGATTAGACTCGTCGGACTGGTACCTGGCGATCACTTAGATAAGTCTTAATCTGCGCCACGCTTAATTGTCCGTAATGCAACAAGGAGGCTAATAGGGCGGCTTCTGCTTGACCTGTGGTGAGTGCAGCATAGACATGTTCGCAATTGCCAGCTCCGCCAGAGGCAATCACTGGAACTTGTACTGCCGAAGCGATTGCCCTAGTCAATTCCAAGTCATAGCCTGCTTGAGTTCCATCTGCGTCCATACTTGTCACTAACAACTCTCCAGCCCCCCGACGCTCGACTTCCTCTGCCCAGAGTAAAGCATCCAAGCCAGTATTCTCTCTACCTCCCCGCACATAGACATCCCATCCCGGATTCATTGGATCTTGCCGCCGTCGAGCATCTATAGCGACGACTATGCATTGGCTGCCAAAGCGATCGCTAGCTCGATTAATCAAGTCTGGCTCACGCACTGCAGCTGAATTAACACTAACTTTATCTGCCCCAGCCCTTAACAAACTTTTAACTTGTTCTAAGGATTGAACGCCACCACCTACAGTTAAGGGAATGAACACCTGCTCGGCGGTGCGATACACAACATCGATAATAATATTCCGGTCTTCGTGAGTTGCCGTAATATCCAGAAACACTAACTCATCAGCACCAGCTTCGTTGTAAACCTTCGCTAGCTCTACAGGATCGCCCGCATCTTGAAGATTGACAAAGTTAACACCTTTTACTACCCGCCCTGCCTTTACATCTAAGCAAGGTAAGATCCTCTTAGCTAGCATGACAATCTACCTGTATCTCTAACAGTTAATTTTCTAAAGGCTCAAAATATATCTAACATCTAACACATCCAAACTGCGCCAGCAGAGTTTGTATACAACAGCATCATGGCAATTATCTCCTCTAAGAAACAGCCGCAAGAACCTAAAGGGCGTCAGCATCCAACTGATGCTCGCCAGTCTGTACCAACTCCTAGCCCTGAAAATCTTCTCCAGTCCCAAGCCACTCCTGAAGAACAAGATCGGCAAGAAGAGAGCATACGTCCCCAAAAATTTGCTGACTATATCGGGCAAAAAGACCTGAAGGAAGTCTTGGATATTGCAATCAAAGCCGCCAAGGCTAGAGGTGAAACATTAGATCACCTGCTGCTGTATGGTCCTCCTGGACTGGGAAAAACCACCATGGCGCTGATCTTAGCAACTGAGATGGGTGTAAATTGCAAAATCACTAGTGCTCCAGCGCTAGAGCGTCCGCGAGATATTGTCGGACTCTTAGTGAATCTGAAACCGGGAGATCTCCTATTTATAGATGAAATCCATCGCCTATCCCGAATGACAGAGGAAATCCTCTATCCAGCAATGGAAGATTACCGTTTAGATATCACAATTGGTAAGGGCTCCAGTGCTAAGACTCGAAGTTTGTCTCTGCCAAGGTTTACCCTAGTAGGGGCAACAACTCGTGTAGGAGCACTGACTTCCCCACTACGTGATCGCTTCGGTCAAATCCAACGGCTACGCTTTTACGCTCCAGATGAACTGAGCCAAATTGTGCAGCGGACAGCTCAGTTGCTCCAAACTGACGTTACTGAAGATGGCGCACTTGAAATTGCTCGTCGCTCACGGGGCACACCACGAATTGCGAATCGACTGTTGAAACGGGTACGGGACTATGCCCAGGTTAAGGGCTCTGGACCAATCACTCAATCTGTAGCGTCCCAAGCACTAGAACTGTTTCAGGTAGACCCCTGCGGTCTAGATTGGACAGACAGACGGATGCTGAGTGTCATGATTGAGCAATTTAATGGTGGTCCTGTGGGATTAGAGACAATGGCTGCTGCTACAGGTGAGGACACCCAAACGATTGAAGAAGTCTACGAGCCTTACTTGATGCAAATTGGCTACCTGAGCCGCACTCCTCGTGGTCGTATTGCTACCTCGTCCGCCTACAAACATTTAGGATTGATTCCACCACACGAACAGTTATCTATCTTGCCATGACCAAGAACAAGCTTGCTTTCATAGTTCGATTCATTCTCATCTTGCTCATTTTTTTGCTAGTAATTGACACACCAGCACTGGCACAATCTCAGCTACCCGATCTTTCAGCCACCCAGCTACAGCAACTTGACAAGTTAGCCCAGAAGGCTTTTGCCGCCACGAATGCTGGGGACTTTGCCACGGCTGAGACTTACTGGACGAAAATTATCGAGCAGTTTCCTGATAATCCTGCCGCCCTCAGTAACCGGGGGAATGCTAGAGTAAGTCAGAATAAGCTGGCAGAGGCAATTGCTGACTATAACAAAGCTATAGAACTTGCCCCTAATGCCACCGACCCCTACCTGAATCGCGGTACTGCATTGGAGGGATTAGGTAAGTGGCAGGATGCTATCGCCGATTACAACCGCGTGCTAGAACTCGATCCCAAAGATGCTATGGCATACAATAACCGAGGCAATGCCGAAGCTGGATTAGGACAATGGGAAAGCGCGATCACTGATTACCGTCAGTCTGCTGATATGGCTCCTAACTTTGCCTTTGCTCGTGCCAACTACGCTCTTGCTCTTTATCAAACTGGTCAAACAGACGAAGCCATTCGCACCATGCGTAATCTAGTCCGCAAGTACCCCAACTTCGCCGATATGCGGGCTGCGCTCACCGCCGCTTACTGGGCGCAAGGCAAACACGGCGAAGCAGAAAGTAATTGGGTAGCAGCAGTTGGACTCGACCGACGCTACAAAGACCTAGACTGGGTAGCAAACACTCGTCGTTGGCCTCCAGTTATGGTTGCAGCTTTAGAAAAATTCCAGAAATTACAGTAGGAGCCATGTCAACTCGCAATTAAACCCACCAGAGTCTATATTGTGGGCTTGAGACATCAACTGTTCTCCACTGATGTATTATGCTACATCTGCCAATTACCAACTATGGGTTAATAATGCCGTAATAAAGGGCGATAACAAATAAGGAAATTAGTATAAAAACGGTGGTAATAACACCAAGGCGAAATCCCAAGTTAGGTAGCTGTTGACGGGTGAGTACACTATCAGCTTGTACCTGGGTCATCGGTTCAGATTTTGACTGAGGATTTATGTGGGAAGTTGTGTCTGATGAGATAGGAGCAGTAGTCCTAGCTTGTGCAGTTTTAGATTCTTGTGATTTCATTGACTTATCTATAACAAATGTAAACGTTGGGGTTGTGTTTTGATAGTAGTTATCATCAAGGTAACCAATCCCTACCAGAAGACTTAATCTGTGAGAATGCCTAAAGGATGATTCCGCGTTCTTAGATAGTGTATAACGCGCAACAATGTACATGCCTTAACTACTACCGGATTTAGAAGCAGAAGTTATGTTCTTGAAAGTAAACTCTAAATTTTGAGAGCTTCCCTGTAAGCATTAAGGCTACAGTTTACTAGATAAATTTCTGTTTATTCTATAAATAGCTGCTGGTTGAGTGTATTATTTTTCTTCAAGTTAAATTGAAGCTTTCACAGTAAATACGATTCTGATTCATATAATTCATAATTGATAACCTATTAATTTAGACAGGTGTTGAGTAACATATGAAGATAGGTTTAGATATTACGACTGTAACCCTGATCTTATTGCTAGACTTGATGCTTTAGTATCAAAACACACAAAAAATGCTCTCGATTAGCTCTTAAGCTTGCTACACATTATGAGTTACGAAGTGAGCAATTGACTAATGAAAAAGCACTACTCTGTAGTCATTGTAGGAGGTGGTCAAGCTGGTCTTTCCATGAGCAACTGCCTAAAGGAGAAAGGTTTTGACCATATCATCTTTGAAAAAAATCAGGTGGGATATTCATGGCGCTCAAAACGTTGGGATTCCTTTTGTCTAGTGACGCCAAATTGGCAATGTAAACTCCCTGGTTATCATTATTCAGGAAAAGATCCTCACGGTTTTATGCAAAAGGATGAGCTCGTCAAATACATTGAGGACTACGCTGCATCATTTGATCCTCCCTTAAAAGACGGCGTTGAAGTGTTGCGAGTGCAAAAGAACAATTCTCAGGGTGTCTTTGAATTAACGACTTCTATAGGGGACTATACAGCAGATCAGGTCGTGATTGCTGTAGGTAACTACCATATTCCCAAGGTGCCGAAAATGGCTGAGCGGTTGCCCGAAAATATTTTGCAGTTACATTCATCTGAATACAAAAACCCGCAGCTGTTACCAGATAAAGATGTGTTAGTTGTCGGAACAGGACAGTCAGGTTGTCAAATTGCTGAGGATTTGCATCTTGCAGGGAAACAAGTTCATCTGTGTGTGGGAAGTGCCCCTCGCTCTCCGCGACTGTATCGAGGGAAGGATGTTGTTGCTTGGTTAGATCAAATGGGATACTACGATTTGCCAATTGACGAACATCCACAAAAAGAGAAAGTTAGGGTATCTGCGAACCATTATGTTACAGGTCGTAATGGTGGGCGAGAGATTGACCTGCGACGATTCGCTTTGGAGGGGATGCAACTATACGGGGCATTGAAAAACATTTCCCTCAATGGCAGTCTTAAATTCCGGAATAATCTGAAGCAAAATTTGGATCAAGCAGATGCAGTTGCTGAAAGTATAAAGAAAACCATTGATGGATTTATTGAGAAGAACCAAATAATAGCACCGATAGAACCTCCTTACACACCCGTTTGGGAGCCAGAAGCAGAAGTTTTAGAGCTTAATTATGAGAAGGCTAATATAGGAGCTGTTATTTGGTGTACTGGCTATCAATCTGATTTCAGCTGGATAGAGATTCCAGTGTTTGATGGGAAAGGTTATCCAGGTCACGAGCGGGGTGTAACAGTTGTACAGGGCTTATACTTTTTGGGACTGCCCTGGCTGTATACCTGGGGCTCAGGAAGGTTTTCGGGGATAGCTCGGGATGCTAGTTACTTGGCTGATTGCATCGCGGCGAGACAGAAAGGGTTTCATCCAAATAAGTCCAATACCTTGACATCCTCCCACCGCTAACCGCAAAGCGGTCTAGCGGGGAATTCCCAAGAAAACTTGGTTCTCAGTTCATCGAGCTGACTTAGAACAAGAACATCTCTGTTCTTGAGCCAGTGGTCAGTTTCTCCCCGCGGAATGCGGTTTCGCTTGCGAGCTGGAATCGAATTCCAGCTCGGTCGAAACTGAGCTTTTGAGCTTTTGGCTCCAGATTCCCAATGCCCTTGGGTACTGTTTAGAATAAGCGCCAACAACTTAAATCCCTTTGACAAAATGTTCTTAGCCGCATTATGGTCACGGTCTAAAACCGTTCCACATTTTATGCATTTATGAGTTCTGGTGCTGAGAGTTTTCTTAACTTTGGCTCCACAGCAAGAACAATCAACTGTCGTATAGTGTGGAGGCACAGGAATAACTATTACACCATGAACTCTGGCAAAGTATTTAAGCCATTGCGTGAATTGATACCAACTTGCGTTACTGATACTTTTAGCTAAGTGGTGATTTTTAACCATATTTCTCATCTTCAGATCTTCATAGACTATTAGGTCTTTAGATCTAACTAGCGCCAGAGCATCTTTTCTTGCTCTGTCTTCACGCTGTCTACTAACCTTAAGATGCTGCTTAGCTAAAGCTTTACGTGCTTTATGGTATCTATTGGTCTGCTTTTTCCCTTTGACATGTTTCTTGGAAACACGACGCTGAAGCATTTTTAGCCTACGTTCAGATTTCCGAAAATATCGAGGGTTCTCTACAGTATCGCCGTCGGAATCAGTATAGAACTCTTTCAGTCCTAAGTCGATCCCTGTCATCTCCCCCTGGAATTCATGCTCTTCCTCTCTGTCCCAATCAACGAGAAATTGAGCATAATAGCCATCAGCAAGTCTAATGACTCGCACTCTAGAAATAGCTTGGTCTGAATACCAGACCAAATCTCTAGAACTCCAGAGAGCAAGGGTTCCAACCTCAAAACCATCTGTGAAAGTTATTTGCCTTCTATCGGCAGACAACTTCCATCCTGTGTTTTTATATTAGAGTTCTTGCATAAGTGGGAGATGTGGTAGAAGTAGTAGGTTCATAGAAGCCAAATCATGACCTACTCGCGATATCAGCAACTCAAGCCAGAAGATTTC
>JAFASY010000261.1 GCA_019244235.1 Chroococcidiopsidaceae cyanobacterium CP_BM_ER_R8_30 | reverse complement strand
GAGAAGAGTTTGCAGGCGATCTCCTAATTCGTCGGTGAATTTGAACAGAGTCAGATTATTAATCTGCTGCACCTGTAATCCTCTCGGAATCAAAGTTGAGGGTTTGAGGAGTGTAATCATATCTGTGATTGAGCACCAGGATACATGCTGAGATCGTAGCTGAAACAAATTTACCCTTTTCACTCTAGCGAAACTCTAGCAAAAATCAGGCTATGTTAACATCTCCCCGACGTTAACGTGCGGGGATTCTTAACGCTTCAACGAGATGTGCTGCAAGCAGTCTTACCTTTAACTGTCGGTTATTTCATGCAACCGCACAACTGCCTGCTTTCTTGTCTACATGTCAAGAATTTTTGGTGACTGAGTCATGGGAGGTGCCAATTCCTCGTGATTTATGCTGCCTATTTGACAATCTAGATTAGCTAAACTAGACTTAGCCATATCTGTGCAGGAACTACTATGCATACAACTAATATTCATGAGGCTAAAAGTAATCTCTCCCGCCTGATCGAAATGGTCATTTCTGGTGAGGAGGTCATCATCAGCAAAGCAGGTAAACCAGTTGTCAAGTTAGTGCCCTACCTTGCTGAAACTGGACCGCGACCTCTAGGCATTTGGCAAGGGAAAGTCAAAATCTCAAAAGATTTTGATGAGCTGCCGCCGGAAATCACAGCTGCTTTCCAGGGTGAAAGCGAATGAGGTTGTTGCTGGATACCCATATCCTCTTGTGGTGCTTAGCTGACGATCCCACCCTACCAGTTCCGGTACGCCAAGCGATTGTTGATAGCAACAACGATGTCTTTGTCAGTGCGGCGAGTGGTTGGGAGATTTCCATCAAGAAGGCTTCAGGTAAACTCGAAGCTCCCAACGATTTGCCTGAAGCGATCGCTGCCTGTAGATTCAAGTCACTAGCAATTAACATCTACCATGCCATGAAAGCAGGCTCCCTGCCTAGGCACCACGAAGACCCTTTTGACCGGATGCTGGTGGCCCAATCTATCCTCGAAAGCCTAACACTTGTCACGCGAGACGCTCGCATCTCAGCGTATGGCATCTCGATCCTGCCAGTCTAGAAATTGTGAAGCCCTCTTGACCCATGGGTCGCAGCAGTTCACCGTTCTTTTTACCTGCCCATCACATCTCTACAACTATAAAAAATCCTATAAACGCTGAAGTTAGCAGAAGCCGAGCTATTTTTGAAAATTCATAATCCTCCTTGATCGCTCAGTTCAGTCATAACTTAACTTCCGCTAGCGTAAGCCGGATTCAATTGCCGAATAGAGGGAGGATGCAATCCCAACACGATTTGGGATTTCGGAATACCTCGACTGGAAAGAGATTCTCCTATATCTAAATCGCTCTGATTGTGCTGAATCCAGATCAGACCTTGAATAATTTCAATGTGAATCACGGGATAAAATATTCGTTTCTCGCCTGCAATCCAGCCCTGACATAACAATTGATAGCGATCGCTTTGCCGATCAAAGATGGGAACGACCTGTAATGTATCAGGCATCAGATTGACAGGAATCGCTTCCAACAAAGTATCAATGACAGCTTGCTGACAAATCTCGTGAGCGATCGACCGAGATTGCGTAAGGGTTTCAGAGGATTGGGATTCCATCGAACAATCTCCTGGCGTAAAGGATCGATAGTTACTAGGTTAACCCGATGTAAGGCAAGGCTGTCTTGGAAAAAGGGCTGCGTTAAATAATTTGTATAAATTGCTTCAGGGATGGCTAGATAAGGTATGCGCTCAATTCCTATATAGCTGAGTGCCATTCGGTAGTGAAGATATTGCCCAACTGCCTGGTGAAAGTCGTAGGTGACGCTGGGGTTACCAAAGCTTTTCACCTCTACAGCAATTTTGAGATTGCCCTGTTCAGCACCGATCAGTTTGTCTGCAATGATGTCCAAATTAAACTCTGTCCCAGCATAATCCAGAGTGAGCGGTTGGATATTCATCCACCCGTCTTTAGCAAGCGCAATTTCAACAATGTCATGAAGCTTATCTTTTGCCATATTGGTACATCTGTTTGGGGTATGGATAAGAAGATTCAACCCAGGGCTTTTCGATTCTCTTAAAAGCTCTGTCAACATTGATCCCTGCCCATTTTATTTACTCTCAAAAAGTCGTCAAAGCATTCAAAACAGAGAAGCAGACCGATATATTAACCATGTCAAAAGCCAACAGGTTTGCCACTCATGCCTCGTAACTTGCCATGTCACTAAATGCTAAGAGGGATGAATTTCTGTTCAGGTTCAGATAGAAACTGGAGTCGGCGATTGCTCTTGGGCTTGTGGTGGGTAAGTTAAGAGCAGCTACCCCTGAGTTGGAAGTCTAGCTAGGGTGAGAAAATAATAAAGCTACTCTAAAAGCAGAAGCTCAAACAGCCCTTTCTCGGTACAAGGTATCCGTTTGGCAATACACACAAGAGGAACTCGCTCAGGAGTTGGCGAATGCCGATTGAGCAGGTTGTCGTCAATGCTTCTCCGTTAATTGAATCTGTAGGTGATCGCCTACAACTCCTCCGGGATGAGAGTTTGTGGCTTTCAGATGAGGTCGTCAACCTTTTGAAGCAGCAGGCAGGAGAGTAGAGAAAACACCAACTGTGATTGAGTTCCAACACGAGCTTGCTAAGCGTGGACTTTGCATCAGCTATGATGTTGAGGATTTTCAAGCTGACCTCAATATCCTAAAGTCGCTAGCCTTACTGTGATTGTTGTAAGCGACGCTAAAATTCAATTAGCCCATCTTGAGAGTGGCATTATGGTTCAGTACAATCCACCACAATATCTCCCCTCAGCTGAGGAACTCCCCGACTCAGATGATTTACCTGTGGATAACGAACTCCAAACGCTAGTTCCCAACCTACTACGCTTCATCGTAGGCTGGCTTTGGGCAGCACGCTCTGACTGGTTTTTCGGCGTG
>JAFASY010000259.1 GCA_019244235.1 Chroococcidiopsidaceae cyanobacterium CP_BM_ER_R8_30 | reverse complement strand
TTCTCAAAATCTGATTGAGTTCTTTAAGCGCTAGTGCCCAAAAGCGACCATTGAATAGACGATCAACTATTACCATTTTGAATTGTAGATAATAGAGAACTGGCAAGCCAGAAACCGGGTTTCCCAAAAACCCGGTTTTTCGAGCCTTAACCTATCTAAAATTGTTAATTGATAATGGTTAGTCGTTAATTGAGAACACATCAAACATTAACTAACAATTATCAATTAACAAGTCCCCCTAGCGGGAGGCTTGTATCCCAGAATTTTGGTCAACATTACACTCGGATGCTTTCGATTACGCTCACGCCTGCTTTAGAAGGAACAACCTTAATCACTTCAAAGCCTGACGCTTCAATAATCTTGCGATACTCGATCTCTGTGCGTTCACAGCCCCCAGTAACCAGCATCATCATGTTGACATCAAGAAACTTGGCTAAGAAGGAGTCTGGCCCAGATCCAACTATCCGTTCAACGATCAAAAGTTTGCCATGCTCTACCATGGCACTATGACAGTTCTTGAGGATAGTAATCGATTGTTCATCACTACAGCCGTGAAGGACATGCTTGAGGCTGTAAGCATCGCCACCGGCTGGTACTGACTCATAGAAGTTTCCTGCCACGAGTTCGCAGCGATCTGTTAGTCCTTGCTCCTTGATAAAATCCTTCGCCCCTTCGATCACATACGGTTGATCGAACAGCACACCTTGCATAGTTGGGTTAGCTTTGAGAATTGAGGAAATGAAGCTCCCATGTCCGCCGCCAACTTCAACCAACTTTTTGATATAAGAGAAGTCGTAGCTCTTAAGGATCTCGGCTTTTTCTGCTGCCGAAACACTCGTCATTGCCTCTTCATATATCTCACCTGGTTCCGGGTTATCGACGAAATACTTGAACATCGGTACACCGTACATATGTTCAAAAGAACTTTTCCCCGTCCGCAAGCTGTAAAGGATTTCTCCCCAAGCTTGATATTGCTCTTCACCAAAAAAGACTGCCATCGCCCGCATCGAGCCGGAGACACTACTCTGAAGAGAGGCAGCAAGCGGTGTCAAGGTAAAGTAACCAGGTTCAGTCTCAGCAAAAACCCCTGCGCCCGCCAGCGTCCGTAAGACTCGGTAAACAGGCTTTGCCTTCGTTCCGGTTGCTGCGGCAATTTCCTCGCAACTCTTTGGACCATCCTTCAATAAATCAGCAATCCCAAGCTTGGCAGCAGCATAGATGAGTTGTGTAATCCAATAACCACTAGCCATTTGCATCATTACCGCTTGTGGGGGGAGTCCCCGCAGATGTGGCGGCATATTTTCTGATGCTGTAGTGTTCTTTTCCTGCTGTAACAAAGCTCTTGCTCCTAATTAATGAAATTCACTGTTTCTCTTTTTCTAGCTACACCCGAACAGCTTCAATCACGCTTACCATCGCCTGTGTAGGAATGGTTTTAGTCAGTTGGAAGCCTGCAGCCTCAAACAGCGCTCGGTACTCAGCTTCTGTGCGTTCGCAACCTCCAGGATGCAGCATCATCATGTTCACGTCCATAAACTTAGCTAGAGCTGGTTCGTTACCTGGTGGTACCACCTGCTCAACCACTAAAAGCTTGCCATTTTCTGCCATGGCGCGGTGACAGTTCTTGAGGATGCTTAGTGAAGTCTCGTCATCCCAATCATGGAGAACATGCTTGAGAATATAGGCATCGGCACTGCTGGGCACTGACTCATAGAAACTTCCACCAACGATCTCACAGCGCTCAGCAACTCCCTCTGCCGAGATGACAGCTTGGGCACCTGCAACTACAGATGGGAGATCGAAGAGCACACCTTGCAGCGTTAGGTTGGCTTTGAGGATCGAGGCAATGAAACTTCCTTGTCCACCGCCAACGTCAACCAACTTGTGGATAGTCGAGAAGTCGTAGCACTTAACGACTTCAGCCTTTTCTGCATCTGAACCACTCGTCATCGCCTCGTTGAAAACCTTCCCTGACTCTGGGTTTTGGCTGTAGTACTGGAAGACAGGCATCCCGAACTTATGCTCGAAAGAACTTTCTCCCGTCCGCAGAGTATAAAGGATGTCACCCCAAGCTTTGTACTGCTCCTCACCAAACAGAATCGTTATGGCACGCACCGAACCAGGAACATCGCTGCGCAGACAATCAGAAAGGGGCGTGAGGGTGAAACATCCTTCTTGAACTTCAGCGAAAACCCCTACTTGAGCTAGGGCGCGCATCACACGATAAAGAGCCCGTGCTTTCGTTCCAGTTGCAGCAGCAAGATCCTCGCAACTCTTTGGCCCATCTTTCAATAAATCAGGGATACCAAGCTTGGCGGCGCTGTAAATTGACTGTGAAATCCAATAGCCTGAAGTCATTTGTAGCATTGCCATTTCTGGTGGCATGCTTGGTGGGGTAGTGGTCTTTTCTTGTTGGAGTTGCATAGAGTAAAGAGTGAAATGGTCTACATGGAGATCAACTTAGAGGTGTCATTACAAAACTATATTTGTAATGATGGGATGTAATCTCTTCTGTGTTTTGGCAACAATTTGGAGTGCGGTGTTGGCTTCCAGTTTTGCATGCAAATATTGCGACTAAGTCTAGACAAAGAATTAAGACTGTATAACTTAAGTTAGTTTTATGCGTAACTTCTTTCCAAAACCAACTAATACTCTTTTAGGCAAGCAGTTTTTCCTCTGCTAATGTGACTGCCATCTCTGCTTTTGGCAATAACAATGTTGATTCAATCTCCTGTCGCACTGGAGCAGTTAAGCAACAATCGCTATTTAAGCAATCTACTAATAGCTTATTTGCATCATAGTATTGCTGTAGAATATCTCTCTGCCAATTACTAAACTGCCAATCTTGACCCAAGTTACGATATGAAATTATCACTGCTCTCAATTGCTCAGTCCAAGCCTTACCGTTAAACTTCCACCAGACTGCAAATTCTGCTCCAGTTTGATTCTGGTTAGATATTTCTGCCTTCAATTGCTGCAATGACTGCTCTAGCTCACAATCAACAACTTGGGCACGGCTAATGGCACGGTTAAGGATACGATGAAGAGCGCGTTGAGGATCAAGAGTACTCTCAAGAATCTTATCAAGAGCTAGGGTGCGATCGAGCGCTAGGTCAAGAGCAAGGCTACAGTCAAGGGAGCGAACTAAGTTGGGGTCAAGAGTACGGGCAAGGTCGAAGGTACCACCAGTTATGTTAAGGGTACGAGCAAGACCAATGTCAAGATAAAAGGCCCGTATAGTCGCTGGTTTGTAAGGGGCAGTTGCGGCGTGAGCCTTGCGGCTTGCCCAGGTGAGAAAAGCCTCTATTTGCTCATCTTGGGGAATCAGGGCATCAATGCGCTGCTTCATCAACTGTAGTAAAAGGTTAGCATTACGTAACATACTGACAGTTGATAAGAAGACTTCACGCCATCTCTTTTCGTTGAGGTGGCCAACTAGATGTTTCAAAGCCATTTCCAACTTCAAGGGATCAGAGCTAGAAACAATGTCTCTGGCTGTAAAATACTCATGAAATGTGAGATGAGAGAACGAATAAATTCCCCTCGCTCGCTCCACTAACAACCCATGTTGTGCTTCAATGGATTTCAGTACGGCTTCGCTATCAAGTTGCAGTGCTTCTGGCTCAGCAATAGTATCAGGTAAGCCACGGATGTAATCAGCAATAAGCTGTTCTACTTCTTTTTGCCTAAAGAAGTAATCGCCTCGCTCGAAAGTCAGGCTTGCGATTTGGCTAAGTAATTCTTCTTTATGGAAAAGCGATAGCTGTTTATAAGCCTGCTCTCGCTTGATATTTCGTTTAGCATCCCACTTCCTTAGCAGCACGCTCAGTCCTTCTCTATAAACCTCAAGACGGTTCATAGGAAAACTAGCTGACTCCTGAAATACTAAACACAGCAGAGTTAGTAGTAGTGGATTAGTTGCCAACTCTTGAATTGGACAATTTTCTCTAAGATTTTGAACAAATTTTTTGCCCTTAGCTGGGTCTTTGGCAGCAAACCATTTAGTGACAAAAGTTGCAATTTGGACGCTATCAAAATCAGTGATTTCTACTTCAGTAAATTGTTCAAGTGTATATTCCCTCGTTGCAATTCTACAGGTGATGACAAAGTGACTAGCATGAAACTGAGTTGAAAGCTTTCGGACTTCCTGTAGAACCCGATAACAGTCTACCTCCCTAACTTCGTCTAGTCCATCCAACAGGACTAATATCCTGCCATAACTCAACAGTTGCTCGGCGACAGAATTCTCTACAATACCAACAGCAGCAAGTAGGTTTCTAATGTACTCAAGTAAGGTCGGCTGCTGTTCCGCTTCTGCGAAATCTTTGAGTGTGATAAAAAGCGGAACAAGATGGTCTTGCAATTGACCACTACTGCACTGCAGGGCTATGTGCTTCAAAAATGTAGTCTTTCCAGATCCTGGCTTACCCAACACAACCAGCTTGGAGTACTTTTTGATAGCTTCCGGACCCGACACTCTCTCTTCAGTCACCCTGCCCAAACTCGGACGTTCGAAATCGTCTACTAGACAAACTTTCAACAGGTCTGCGACTTCTAGCCGTCTACGTCCGCTGATCTTCTCTAGAACATTAACCCTGGTGTAGATATCATTCAACCCAATCGGCTGAGACATGTCTAGCACACGCATTAGACCACAGCATTGTTGAATGGTATGGCTCAAGCGCTGGCGCACTTCTTGAACCAGTGCATCCATCTCGCCGCTACCCAACCATTCTTTTACTGGCTTTGGTCCAGCGTCTTCGGGGAGGTCGGCAATCTCCTGCCAAGGTAGTTCTAGTACTTGACAAATCTTGTGAAAGTTTTCTCGTCCTACTGGCTTACCAGCAAAAAAGTTCTGAACTGTGGCACGAGATATTTCTAGCTCGGCTGCAAAGTCAATCTTTGTTGCAAAACTAAGAACGGCTTTGTTAGCCCGTTTGATACCTTCTGGTGACGCTTTCAATGATCGCCTTGCCCGTACCATCATGCTAATATTCTCTTTTACTTAACAACAAGAGCGATATTGCGGTGTTACCTATGACCCCTTTATAGATGTAAATTACCGCTATTCACGCTGGTTGTCAAACTATCCGTTACTGCTTGCCTTGTGTATCTCCCTAGAGATAGAGGATATTACTAACCTGGTATGTATGGACAGACACAAAAATAGAGATTCTAAAATATATTTGTGCTGATTCTACACCGTTTTATCGTATCTGTTGACACAAACTTTTTCATCTGTAAAAGCATGGTTCTTTTCTTTTCATCATCGATTTCTAACCATTTTCAATTTATTTTTAGTAAACAGAAATAATTTAATAACTCGCTTGGAGGGAAAGTTGTACATAAAAGCAACATAAGATATACAGGCTTAAACCTTTATCCAGACTTGAGCAAAGCGGGCGTATGCAAGACTGTTAACCAGTTCAGTTCGGGAGGCGGATTGTCTGTATACCTGCTTTATTACAAGCGTCTACTATTAGGGAGCAGCGAGGGCAAAGTTGATATTGAACGTTCTTATGCGGTTGTAAGAAATTGATTGCGAATGCTTTATGACTTGCAGTAACGATAAGGATGTTTTTATTAACCAAGCGTACCAACTCTCAGAACCAGATTTGCTACATCTATGATTACATCAAGTAGGTTAGGAGCACTCTTTAGTGCTGATTGCGTAGTGGTTAGTGAGTTGGTTCCATTACATCACTACAATGCAAATCCATCCCTATCTAAAGCTGGCAAGATTACTTTCCTTGAGATATGGAGTAAGTCAATAGTAGTGCCATTCAGGCGCTGTTGTTCAACTTTTGTTAGAGGTCAAAAGTTCTCTATTCTTTGATTTCTAATTCTATAAAGTCTTTTACCGGATACTGGGATGAAACGAGTTGTAATTACGGGCATTGGTGTTGTCGCTCCTCTCGGAATTGGGAAGGAGCAGTTTTGGAAGAATGCTATTCAAGGACACTCTTATCTCCAAGCCGATCCAGAGATGGAGACCATGGGCATTAAGAGTAAGGTTCTTTGTCGAGTTTCTGACTTCGATCTAGCAGACCATTGTTCAGGTGAGGAATTTGACCATCTTGTCGAGCAGGACAGAGTTGTACAATTTGGTGTTGCGGCAGGCACAATGGCTGTTCAGGACTCGCAACTGGACCTAAAGGAGGAAGATCCGGAGTCTTTAGGCATCATCTTCTCGTCAGCAATTGGTGGCACACCAACTATACAGAAGATCTTCGAGCAGTGCAGCGAGAAAGGTAGCCAGCCGTTAAGGCATGTAGCAACTGGTGAGAATTTCTACAACGCGGGTATGTTTAATTACCCAGCTGCATTACTGGCTCGAAAATACGATTTCCAAGGACCTTGCACCTCTCTATCTACTGGCTGCACTGCTGGTCTTGACGCTCTGGGCTTGAGCTTTGAGCTAGTCCGGTCCGGGGAAATGCAGGTGATGCTAGCGGGGGCATCTGAAGCACCACTCACTAGCCTAACTTATTCCACCCTTGATGTGATCGGTTCGCTTTCTGTAACTGATTGCGAGCCAGAAAAGGCATCGCGTCCGTTTGACGCTAAGCGAGGTGGGTTTGTCATCGGCGAGGCAGCGGCGGTGCTAGTTCTTGAAGAATTAGAACATGCCTTGAATCGCGGTGCTCATATCTACGCCGAAGTGATTAGTTACTACAGTGTCAGTAATGCTTTTCACATGACTGATCTTCCCGACCATGGGGTGCCGATGGCAGCAGTTATGGAGCAGACGCTGCGTCTAGGCAAGGTGGACCCTGAAGAATTGGACTACATTAACGCGCATGGTAGTTCCACACCCCAAAATGACTTATTCGAGACAAACGCTTACAAGAAGGTATTGGGCGACAAAGCGTATCGTCTGCCTATTAGTTCGACCAAGTCTATGATTGGGCACTCCCTATCTTCTGCCAGTTTGGTGGGAGTTGTAGCAACTTTGGGTGCTATCGAACTTTCTATGGTCCACCCAACGATCAATTACGAGTTTCCAGATCCTGATTGCGATCTAGATTATGTGCCAAATGTAGCACGTCCTGCTGATGTGCAAACTGCTTTGCTAACGGCTAGTGGCTTTGGCGGCATTCATTCAGCAGCAGTTTTGCGTAAGTACGGAGCGGCACATGCAGAGTAAAACACGTGATAAGGTTGTCATTACTGGTATCGGTATTGTCAACCCGGCTGGGGTTGGGAAAGAGGAATTCTGGGACAATATAACGACAGGTAAGTCGGCAATTCGCAGCATCAGCCGCTTCGATGCTACGGGCTTTCCCACTCAAGTGGCGGGAGAAATCGTCAACTTTCAGCCAGCCGATTTTATCCCTCGTCGGTTCATCGTTAAGACAGATCGTTTCACCCATTACGCCCTGGCTGCAGCCGAGTTGGCGCTCAAAGATGCCAACCTGGATTTGGAACAAGAAGATTCGTATCGTGTCGGAGTCTGGTTTGGTAACAACGCTGGTGGTTGGGATATTTGCGAGCGGGGTTTTTACGAGCTTTACAACGATGGTCCCACCATGGTTAACCCTTGGCAGGCAACTGCTTGGTTTCCCACAGCAGCACAAGGTTATGTCACAATTAGGTATGGGATTCGGGGTTACAGCAAGAGCTTTGTCTGTGATCGCGCCAGCGGAGCGAGTGGACTCCACTTTGGTGTGAAGTCTATTTTGCAAGGGCATAACGATATCGTGCTAGCTGGTGGCTCCGAAGCACCAATTACTCGGTTTGGCATGACTTGTTACTACGAGACGGGTGAAGTCAGCGCCGCTACCGACCCGGAAACGGCCTATCAACCTTTCGACCGTGATCGCTCAGGCATGGTGTTAGGGGAAGGTAGTACAGTTCTGATACTGGAATCAGAGCAGCATGCAACAGCTCGTGGTGCCAAGGTTTATGGCGAGGTGATTTCGAGTTGCATGACAACAGATAGCGATCCGACGAAAGGTACCCACTTTGAGCGGTGTATACGTCGGGCGATCGCAGATGCCAACCTGACATCTGCTGACATCGATGTGGTGTTGCCAGAAGGGTGCGGCACACAAGCTAGCGACCGAGTAGAGGCTCAGGCATTGCAAGCTGTCTTCGGCGAACAAGCTCCAGACGTGCCCGTTACAGTGCCTAAATCTTTTTACGGTCATCTATACGGTGCCAGTTGCGTCACAGAGGTAGCCTGCAGTCTTTTGTCGATGGAGACAGGTAAGTTACCAACGATGCAGAAGATATCTCATCTAGATCCAGAATGCCAGCTGAACTTTGTCACCCAATCAAGTGATTCTCAAGTCGATTTTACTCTAGTCAACTCAAGGGCACGAGAGGGAGTCAACGCATCGTTTGTCATTGGCAGAGGATGAGTGCAGTGAACGGTACACTGCCGTTTCACGGCAGTGCCTGCACATCACCCCTTCCGCGGTTAAATTTTTCATTAGTGAGGTAAAAACACATGGTTATAGATGCTCTCAAGGACATTTTGCTCGATCTAGGTATTCCAGAAGAATCAATCACAGATACCGCTTTGCTACGCAAAGACCTACAGCTCGACTCTACAGAAACAGTTGATATTTCCTTGGGATTGAAGCGTCGCCTAGGTGTCAACGTCAAGCTGGAGTCTCGCAAGGATATGACTTTAGCTGAGGTTTGCGACATGATTGACAAGGCCATGGCTGCCACTCCCAGTTGAGAGCAAGGGGCAACACATGTTTCCACTACCCACACAGTCTACTCAACCTAGCTTGACAAGGATTAAGGGAATTGGCATTGACATAGCGCCGATTAGCAGAATTGCCGCTATGCTTTCTCGCTATAACCAAGAAACCCTGAGTCTGCTTTTTACTTCAAACGAGATGGATCGCTGCCAATCAACCAGCCATCCAAATCGATATTATGCTGCATGCTTCTCTACCAAAGAAGCTGTGGGAAAAGCGTTAGGCATTGGCATGGTTGATATCAACTGGAACGAAGTTGAAGCACAAGTCACTGACACTAGATTGACAGTTAACCTGTTTGGTGAAGCTCGTCTTCAGGCATCTAAACGTGGGATTGAGGAATGGTTAGCCACTTGGTGCCACTGGGATGATTACGTGCTGGTTTACGTCCTTGCCCAGTAAGTCCTCTAAGCGCAGGAATTGGGAAAGTCAAATGGAGCAGATTTACGAACAGTTGCCTAGTGATTTCAATATTGCGGCTTACTTCATATTAGGTAACCTGCATAAAGGAAATGGCGAGAGAGTTGCCTTTTACTATCGGGACGAAAAGTATACTTACCGTAAAGTCGCAAGCTACGTCCGACGCTCTGCCGGGTTACTGTGTGAGCTAGGTTTGGAACGAGAAAACCGGGTGGCAATTCTTTTACCAGACACGCCTGAAGCTGTATTTGCCTTTTGGGGTGCCATCTGGGCAGGGGCTGTGCCAGTTCCTATTAATACGGCTTGCACTGTTGACGACATCCAGTACATTCTGCAAGACTGTCGGGCTAAGATATTGCTGACAACCCAAGAAACGTGGCAACAAGAACTAGCACCTGTAAACTCTAAGTTCTTGCGCCACATTCTGCTTAGAGATGGCGAACAACCCTTTCTATCTCTGTTAGATACCGCTACCAATGAACCAACTCCCGCCATAACCTCTGGAGATGAACCAGCTTGCTGGCTTTATACATCTGGCAGTACTGGTCGGTCTAAAGGTGTGATTCACCTGCACAAAAGCATGGTAGTTTGTGCAGAACTGTATGGGAAGAACATCCTCAACTTACAGGCAGACGATATCGTATATTCTGTGGCTAAGATCCCATTTGCCTACGGTCACGGAAATAACTTATACATGCCAATGGCAGTTGGAGCTGGCGTTGTCCTATCTGATGCTGCCAATGCTTTTGATGTAATTGCCGATATCCACCGCTATCGACCTACTGTTCTGCATGGCATTCCATCTATGTATGCAGGCATCCTTGCCGTTCAGGACATTACCCCCTTAGATGTTTCATCGCTGCGCCTTTGTGCATCAGCAGCTGAACAACTTCCGGCAACAATCTGGCATAAATGGCGAGAGACATACGGGCTAGAAATTTGTGAGGGAATTGGTACAACTGAGTTATTGCACATTTTCCTCTCCAACCGACCAGGGGAATGCCGACCAGGCAGCTCCGGTCGTCCTGTGCCCGGTTACGATGTCCGAGTCTTAGATGACAATGGTTTGCCTGTCCCTCCTGGTGAGATTGGTAGCTTACAGGTGCGGGGAAAAAGTTTGATGTTGGGGTATTGGAATCGTCTTAAAGAGACGCGAGAAGCTCTCTATGGGGAATCCATGATGACTGGGGATAAGTATCTGTGTGATGCGGATGGCTATTTCTGGTTTATGGGTCGTAAAGACGATTTATTTAAAGTCAGTGGTCAGTGGATATCGCCATTTGAGATTGAAGATGTTTTGCTCAAACATCCAAGTGTGCTTGATGTCGCTATTGTGCCAGACTCTGATAATGGTCAACATCTTACCCATGTTGTTGCATATATCAGCCTGAAATCTGGGTTTGCCTCATCGCCTGACCTAGAGGATAACATTCGCAAATTTGCCAAACAGGGATTACCACATTTTAAAGCGCCGAAAACGATCCATTTTTTGGAAAAATTACCGCGTACACCTACCGGAAAGATTCACCGCAAAGCACTCCTAAAAGCTCACCAATTGGCTTGATTCTCCATAAAAATAGAGAGATTTGCTCACATGGAAACACAACAAAAAAGACGACTAGCAGTAGGACCAAACGATGTCAAGACGATTGAAGACCGCGGAGGTGAGATCCATGTTTTGATCTCCCCAGGCAGCGTCCAGTCCAAAAATATGATCATGGGTACAGCAACTGTGCCAGTCGGGGGTAAAGTATTGCTACACGCACATCCTCACAGTGAAGAGTGTTTCTATGTCTTGCAAGGCAAGGGAGAAATTACTGTAGAGGGTGTTGGTGTAGTCCCCTTCCAAGCTGGTGAAGCAGTTCTCACTCCTCAAGGGACAACTCATTCGATTGTCAATGTGGGTGATGAAGAGATTCGCGTTGTATTCGCCGCTGCACCATTAGCACCTTCACCTAAAGAAGGACACATCATTCTTGAATTAGAAGGAGAAAACTAAATGAAAAATATGATCAAAGAGGCACCGAATGTTGCCCAAGGTTTTTTCGACTTAGCTAAGTCAGTGAAGCAGTATTCGCCTCTAGATGAAAAGACGAATGAATTGATCATTATCGGTATATTTGCCGCTCATCGCGGCATCACTGGTATCGGCACCCATGTGATGCGGTGTATGGAAGAGGGAGCGACAAAGGAAGAAATCATAGCAGCAATTCTCTTAGCACTGCCAATTGTTGGAATCACAGATGTGAATTTGGCTTTAGACAAAGCTATGGAAACTATTGCGATAGTTGAAGCCCAAAAGGCTAAGGAGGAGAAAGTTGCGGCGGTTAGTTGACCTCAGCGTCTTGGTGGAAAATTCCCCCTCAGAGCCGATGCAGATCCGGGTTGATAGACTGGATCACTTTGAGGGTGCTAAGCAATTTAGTGGTGAAGTGGCAGCTCGGAATTCTGCTAAAACCCCTCCCGATCCTCGTCGTCTCCAACCGGAAGACTTCCCCGATAGTGCGTTTCTTACCTTAGATACTGTCACCTTGCCCACCCATATGGGCACCCACATTGATGCACCAATCCATTATGGGCCTAATTCTGAAGGGAGTCCTGCTCGCTCTGTTGATGAGTTGCCATTGGAGTGGTTTTTTGGTGATGGTGTCCGTCTAGACTTAAGACACAAAGGTCCTGGGGATTTTATTACTGTTGAGGATATCAAGACAGCGCTACAAGAAACCGATCATCAGCTAAAACCGCTCGATATCGTCCTAATTTGGACAGGGACAGATAAGTTGTGGGGCAAGCGAGAATACTTTTCTCATGCACCAGGAATGAGTCGGGAGGCAACAGACTGGTTGGCTGCTCAAGGAATCAAAGTTATGGGAATTGACACCTATAGTTTTGACCGCCCATTTGTAACGATGCTCGAAGATTTTTGGCGGACAGGCGATCACAACAATCTTTGGCCTGCTCATTTTTATGGTCGAGAGCGCGAGTATATTCAGATTGAACGTTTAGCCAACCTTGATAAGTTACCTGATACTGGGTTCCAAGTATCTTGTTTTCCCTTACGTATCAAAGGCTTAGACGCCAGTTGGATCAGAGCAGTCGGACTAGTAGAAAAGTAAATTCCATTTCTTTTAGGAGTAGAAAGACATGTCAGGTTCCACAGAGAATTCATTGCCAGGTTACACAGAGAATTCAATTGTTATCTTGCGGGATTTTGACACAGTATTTGACCTGACAAATAACATTGAAATTTGGCCCCAGCTCTTTACAGAGTATGAAAAGGCGGAAGTGCTAGAGCGAAAAGGCAATGAAGTTCTATTTAGCCTCACCACCTACCCAGAAAACGGGCGTCCATCCAGTACTTGGGTTTCACGTCGGATCATTGATAAGCCCGGTCGTCAGGCAACAGCGGAACGAGTGGAAAAAGCCTTTCCCTTCAAGGAAATGAAGATCCACTGGACCTACGAGGAGTTACCAAAAGGGGTTGGCGTCGTCATGACTTGGATACAAAAGTTTGAGCCAGCCGAGGGCGCGTGGCCTACCGAGAAGCTGGAGTCATTCCTGAACCGGAATACACGCACTCAAATGCGAGCTATTAAGAAAAAGGTTGAAGCTTGGCCAGCGATGTCCTTGACAACCAACGCCGTCTAATTCACCGACAATAACTAAGGACTGAATTCATGTACCAGGTAGCAAGTGATTTCCTAACTTACCACGAAATGTTTGTACCCGGTCAGAGGGAACCACTGGTTGTTTTGCAGAATCTTCTCCAAGCTGGGCTCTTTTCTGACTATGTGATGTACGAATGTGAGAATGAGGTCCGGATTGCTGGCAATGCCTTGGCAAAAGTGGCCGTAGATAGCCAAAATGTCTTGATGAATTCGATGCGGCTGACACAGTCGGAATCGGCAAGCGATCCCCTCAAGCAGATAGAGTCTTTCCTGGCATCTTTACCAATTGAGAATTGGACAGCTTATGGTTATGTAGGCTTTGATGCATCTCGGTTTTACTACTCATACACCAAGTCGATTGAACAGCCAATTGTCTACTTCTTTGTACCAGAAACAGAACTCTACATCACGACTAAGGGAGTACATATTAGAAGCATAGAGTCGTTAGCTAAGATTCAAGAAGCGTTGATCTCTGACGGCAAACTGCAAGACTATATTGCTACACCTCCAAAGCTAGATTTCGCTGACAATCAACAGTATCAAGGCCAGGTAGATGCGATGGTTGCGGCGATTCAAAGTGGTGAATTACATAAGGCAATTATTTCCCGCTCTGTTATGGTTCAAGGGAGGATGGATGTGCTTGGTACCTATGCTTTAGGAGCCAAGAGCAATAATTCAGCCCGCTCTTATTGCATGAGTGTAGGGGATGTTTGTGCAGTAGGTTTCAGTCCCGAAATTTTTATGGAGACAACGGCTGACGGATTTGTCGTCACAAATCCGCTAGCAGGAACTCGACCACGAGGCGCTGACACAGAAGAAGATACACGTTTGTACGGTGAATTGTTTACTGATGCTAAAGAGGTCAAAGAACACGCGCTTTCGATTTGGCTAGCGCAGAGCGAAATTGCTTCCGTGTGTCTACCAGAAACAGTCCAGGTTTTTGACTTTATGCAGGTGAAACAGTATCGCTGCGTACAGCATCTATCATCTCGGGTTGGCGGTCAGCTCAAGCCAGGGAAGACATTATGGGATGCAATGAAAGTGCTGTTTCCAGGCATTACTGTGTCTGGAATCAATAAAACCAGTGCCCTGGAGTGGATCGACCGTCTAGAAGAAGAACCCCGTGGAATCTATGCTGGTGCCATTGGTTGGGTGGACAGTAGTGGTGCATCAGATTTAGCGATCGCAATTCGCTCAGCCTACCAATACGGTGACCGTGTTTATTTAAATGCTGGAGCAGGCATTGTGGCGGAATCAGTACCTCAACGAGAGTACATAGAGTCAGTTAACAAAATGAACACCATGTTATCTAACCTCGTTTTAAAGCCCTAGTTACAGTCTGATTCTATGAACATGCCTTTACAAAGTGTATCTTCGATTAAAGTCGGGGGGCTCAAGGTAAACTACAATGTCCCCCGAGGGTTGCCTCAACTAGCGTCCGAACACTTAGTCATGCTTGTTCACGGTGCAGGAGGCAGCAGCCGCCACTGGGAACCATTAATAGCTAAACTTGGTCCTGGGATCTTTCCCATAGCTATCGATTTGCCGGGACATGGCGCAACAGATGGATGGGTGCCCAATTCAATTGAAGCAGCAGCCGCCTTCCTTGGTGAATTTCTTTCTGAGTTAGGAGTTGAGCGTCCGCTCTGTTATGTGGGGCAGTCGATGGGCGGCTTAATTGGGATGCAGTTTGCCCTAGCTCACTCAGCATGGGTTGAGCGGCTGGTGTTAATATCTACTGCTGCACGCATCCAACTTCATCCAGATTTTTTATCTCAGGCTATCACTGGACAGTGGGATCTCGCGTCTCTGCGACAGAGTTTCGCCCCAGAAGTTCCAGAGCAGCTCAAGGACCTTGTGTTGAATGAGTTCCAATACACTCGTTGTCAAACTGATGCCTCCGACTTTATGGGAGTTGGGGGCATTGACCTAAGCGAGGCTATTTCAACATTACGGGTGCCGACGTTAATCCTAACAGGCGACGATGATGTTATCATCTCGCCGCGCAAATCTAAGATATTACAGCGGCAGATTCCAGAATCTCGCTTAGTTACAGTGCCTGGTGCTGGTCACTATTTGAATGTGGAAAAGTCGGCAATCTTGGCTGAAGAAATTGAGCGTTTCTTACAAGAGTAACTTGGGAAAAGTGCAAGGAACATTTCAAACACTGCGACCACTCTCGTTGTTAACACACCTATCTAGTTGTTACGACAGTGTTATTCTAAAAGTACTTAGCAATTCGGTTTCTTGGTCACTCTATGTTGATCAAGGAAAGATAACTTATGCCTCCCATTCAGTCGATCCATTAGATCGGCTGGATCGTCATTTGCGACGACTCGGTAACCGAATTCCCACACTTGTGAGTCAAGCTTGGGCGCAACTGCGTCTCATGTTTGAAAAGCACGCAGTAAACCCGCCAGGTTCTGCTCAAGACCCCGATTATCAGGCTATTTGCTGGCTGGTTGAGCGTCAATATCTCAGCCCTAACCAGGCATCTACTCTTGTAGAGGGATTAGTCAAAGAAGTTATAGAGTCTTTTTTATTGATCAAAGAAGGTAGTTACCAATCCGAGAAGAAACTCGATACCTTACCAGAGTTTTGTTACCTTGACATTCAATCAGTAGTTGAGCATTGCCAAAAGCAATTGCAGGCGTGGCAGTCTTTAGGACCCCAAATTTGGTCTCCCTATCAACGTCCTTATATCTTTAACAAAGCCAAATTCTCAGAGCAACTCTTCCCAGATATTCAACAGAAATTAAATATTTTTATGAAGGGATGCAGCTTTTATCATCTTGCTGCCCTATTAAATCAAGACGAACTGCAACTAGCTCAAGACTTATATCCTTACATAAAAGATGGATCTGTTCTACTATACGATCCTCAACCACCATTCAATCAGTTACCAAAAACATTTGAGCAATTTTCAAACTCTTCTCATACTCGCATTCCAGACAAACCCAATCTAATTAATACCTCTATCACTCAAGCCAATTCAGATCAGAAGCAATCTCATCTCGAGAATAACAAAACGTACACAATTGTCTGTGTAGACGATAGCCCAACCATGTTACAAGAGATTCGTCGCTTTCTAGATGACGAGAGCTTTTCGGTTGTTTTAGTTAACAACCCAGTTAAAGCCTTAATGCAAATCATCCGTTCCAAGCCTGACTTAATTTTGCTAGATGTAAAAATGGCTTCAATGGATGGCTACGAACTGTGCCGCCTTCTCCGAAATCATTCTAGTTTTAGAAATACACCCATTATTATGGTTACAGGAAATACGGGGCTCATAGACCGAGTAAAGGCTAGACTAGTAGGAGCATCTGGGTATTTAACAAAACCATTTGGTCACGCAGAGTTACTTAAGATGGTGTTTAAGCACTTAGCTTGATTTGAAAAAACTTGGTAATTTTTTTGAGGATAGTGAGACGTGAGTACAGTTTTAGTAGTTGAAGACACTCTTTCTGAGCTGGAATTGATCAGTAACTATTTGCGAGAGAGCGGTTATGCTGTGATTATTGCAACGGATGCCAAAGAGGCATTAACTAAGGCCATAGACCAAAAGCCTGATGCCGTTGTCACTGATGTTGTCATGCCAGGAATGAGTGGTTTTGAGCTATGCCGCAAACTTAAAAACGACCCAATTACTGGGAAAGTACCGATTATTATTTGTAGTTCTAAAAGTCAGGAAATTGATCGATTTTGGGGCATTAAACAAGGAGCTGATGTTTATGTAACCAAGCCATTCACGCGAGAGCAATTGGTTCGCGCCGTTAAATCTGTTATGGCTTAATTCTATGAGCACCATAATTCGCGTACCACAGACAAATCAACTGCAAAGAATCTTAAGAGATACCTATCTTAAGTTTCTCATAGAGCAAGATACACCTGCCATTTTAGCAGTTGAATACGTACAAGAGGTAATAGTTGTACCTTCTACAAGCCTGAACTCAATGCCCAATATGCCCAATTATATCTTAGGATTATTAAATCGGCGTAATAAAATTCTGTGGGTTATTGACTTAGCTCAAATGCTCAACTTAAAGGCCTTCACTGCTGATACAAAACAGTACAATCTAGCGATTATCAAAGTCGGACAGATTCCTTTAGGAATAGTCGTATATGCAGTTCAAGGCGTAACCCAATTTGCACCTGAAAATTTACAATCAGTCCAAGGGCTTGTGACATCAACATTGGCTTACTATCTCCATGGCTGCATCCTACAACAGCAAGAAATACTATTAGTGCTAAAAGCAGAAGCAATCGTGCAATCATTAGTCATACACAACACCTAAAAGATTTCTCAAATATCTCTTTCCTCTGCGCTCTCAGCGCCTCAGCGGTTCGTAAAAAAAAACGATATTAACACAACCATTAAAGCTCTCAAAATCAAACCCCAAATTATCATGACCACTAGATTCGACCCAAATTCACAAATTTACAAACAAAGACAGTACGAAGAAGACCAAATAAATGACAATAGACAATACTCTCATTACCCAATAGGAGAACACAAAAACTCATTTTGGCAACGTCTAGGCTTAAGAACCAAAGCAATAACAATAGCCGTTACTCTCAGCACGATACCAATCTTAGTTATTGGGACAACTGCCTACTACTTGACCAACAAAAAACTGACCGATAGCGTCACCACTGGGCAACAAGCTCAAGCTCTCGGACTCGCCACTGAGATTAGTCGATTCACTCTTGAACGCTACAAAGACACCCAAACAATTGCTCAATTGGGTATTTTTGACAACCCTAACATACGAGCATCCACTTCTGACCAAGAAAAGCAAGCAATACTCGACCAATACCTAGGAAAAGGTTATGACAATATTGCTATCACAGATCTGACTGGTCGAACAATTTATCAAGCGACGGGGCGTACAAATGCAAACCTTGGTCCGCAGGATTATTTTCAACAAGCGATCAGATCTAATCGCCCTGTCATGACTTCCTCAATTGAGACTGGTAGCGGTTATGCCATCTTTGTTGCTGCACCTATTGTAGATACGGTTACGCACAGAACAATAGGTGCAGTACAATCGCACATTTCCTTGAGCTATCTCAATCAACTGTTACAGACAAAAGTCAAAAACTCAGCAGAAGCATTTGCTGCCAGCAGATGGCTGATTTGGGTTTTGGCAGTGGGAACTGTACTTGAAGCATTGCTAGTGGGGGTGATCGCTGCCTATTTAGTCAGTCGTGGTTTACGTCCATTACGCAAGGCAACAAACGCCGTCCAAAAACTAGGTCAAGGGCAACTAGATACTCGCCTTGCTATAGAAGGAGAAGACGAACTGGCTGTCTTGGGGTCTAATATTAACCAAATGGCAAACCAACTGCAAACTCTGTTGGAAAAACAAGACGCCGAAACAGAACTAGCAAAGCTATTTGCCGATATTACTTTGCGAGTCCGTCAGTCACTCAACTTGGGAGATATTCTCAAAACAGCAGTTAGAGAAGCGCGAACAGTCCTGCAAGCAGATAGAGTCGTCATCTATCAATTCAAACCCGATTGGAGTGGCGTCGTAGTAGCAGAATCTGTTCTGCCTGGATGGACTCAAACTTTGGGGGAAGACATAGATGACCTATGTTTTAAGGACTATGTATCAAACTACAAGAATGGTCGTGTTCGAGCGATTGACAACATCTACAAAGAAGGTTTAACAGAGTGTTACCTTAGACTGCTAGAGCGATTTCAAGTCAAGGCAAATCTGGTAGCGCCAATTCAGATTGAAGGTCGATTATTGGGCTTACTGATTGCGCACCAATGTTCAGCTCCGCGTGCTTGGCAGCGAGCTGAGATTGATTTATTCGCGCAGTTTGCCATGCAAGTCGGATTTGCTATAGACCAAGCGAATCTTCTCAAGCAGGTAGAACAAGCACGGGCTTCGGCTGAAGCTACCTCTAGTGAGCAACGCCAACAAAAAGAAAACCTTCAGCGTCAGTTAATGGCATTGCTGGGTGATATTGAGGGTGCTGCCAAAGGTGATTTAACTGTGCGAGCTGAAGTAACGGCAGGCGAAATTGGTACGGTGGGCGACTTTTTCAACGCCATTGTCGAAAGTCTGCGACAACTCGTGACTCAAGTCAAAACTGCAGCAGCTCAAGTCAACGCTTCGGTGGGGCAGAACGAAGGTGCCATCCGGCAGCTAGCCGATCAAGCTGTTAAGCAAGCGGAGGAGATTACGCATACCCTCGACTCTGTGGAGCAAATGACACTTTCAATTCAAGCAGTGGCTGAAAGTGCCCGTCAAGCTGCGGAAGTCGCTCGTACTGCCTCTGATACCGCCACAAACGGAGAGATGGCAATGGACCGTACAGTACAAAGCATCTTGAACTTAAGAGAGACAGTTGCCGAAACAGCAAATAAAGTGAAGCGACTAGGAGAATCATCTCAGCAGATTTCTAAGGTCGTATTCTTGATTAACCAAATTGCCCTGCAAACCAACGTGCTAGCAATTAATGCCAGCATTGAAGCAGCTCGCGCTGGGGATGAAGGTCGAGGTTTTGCAGTCGTTGCCGAAGAAGTTGGGGGACTGGCAGCTCAATCAGCGGCAGCGACTAAGGAAATAGAACAGATAGTTGAAAATATTCAACAAGAAACCAGCGAAGTTGTTAAGGCAATGGAACTAGGGACAACTCAAGTGATTGAAGGAACTCACCTAGTTAAAGATACTAAGCAAAGTTTAGGGCAAATCTTAGAAGTTTCTCACCGCATCGATCAGCTGGTGCAATTGATTTCCAATGCTACAGTCTCACAGGCTCAGACTTCTCAATCTGTTACACACTTAATGAAGGAGATTGCCAAAGTCTCGGAGCACACTTCTGATGCTTCTCGTCAGGTTGCTGGTTCTTTACAAGAAACGGTAGAAGTGGCGAAGCAATTGCAAGCTTCTGTCGGTGCATTCAAAGTTGGGGCTGAGAGCTAAAGCCATGTCACAGGACAAAGAGCTGGAAATTCGGCTGCAGTTTCTCGAAGAAGCAGCTGAGTACTTGAACATAATTGAGTCAGGCATCCTGGGACTAGCTACCAAAGTAATCGATCATCAACAGGTGGATGCGCTGCTGAGAGCTGCCCACTCTGTTAAAGGTGGCGCAGCAATGATGGGGTTTCAGACTTTGAGCGATCTGGCTCATCGTCTAGAAGATTTTTTTAAAGCGTTAAGGGGGCAACAACAAGCGATCACAAGTGATCTAGAAAGTCTACTGCTAGGTGCAGTCGATCTTCTACGTCAAGTCATTGCCTTTAGTCGCGAGGGGATTGTTGACGAGCAGTGGTTAGAGGCTAAGGTTAATCCAGTCTTTGAGCAGTTACAGCAACTAAGTCATGAATTTGCGCCTGTTGATGATACGGCGACTCTACTGCCGGAAGCTAGTCAGGATATGGTGGCTACGATTTTCGAGACTGAAGTAGAAGGATGCTTACAGCGTCTAGAATCTGTTTTAGCCGATCCTAAACAACCCTGCTTGTTTGAAGAACTTTCAATCATGGCGCAGGAGTTAGGCGGCTTAGGTGAAATGCTAGAGCTAAATGCCTTTACTCACTTGTGTGAATCGATTACTCACCACTTAGAAGCTATCCCCGATCGAGTTGAAGAGATTGCTCACCTGGCGTTGCAAGCTTGGCGGCGATCGAAGGCAGTGCTACTAGTTGGTCAAGTTGAGCTACTGCCAACCCAGATAGATTTGCCAGAATCAGTCGCATCTTTTGATGAACAACAGAGCGATGCAAAGACGGTACAAATTCCAGCTTCGGCAGAAGAGGTTCCGCTCCGAGCAGCTCCTTGGCATACGTTGAGCATGCTCAACCCAGAGTCAGAACCAGCAACTGATAGCAAGGAAAATCAGGAAAACACAGTCCGCGTTCCGATTAAACAGCTTGAGCTACTCAGCGATTTATTTGGGGAACTAACAATCGAGCGCAATGGGCTGGACGTACATTTAGAGCGTTTACGTAACCTGGTAAGAATTCTGGGTCATTGGGTGCGATCGCTCCAGCGCTTACCTGTCGAGGTGATGGAAACTATTGTCCGAATTCAAGAAGTGACAGATGATATTGATCTGACCCTTGATGATACCGATCAAAATTTTAGCGATCTTAGTCGGACTGGGAAGCAACTGCAAACAACTATCACTGAGTTGCGGATGCGACCGTTGTCTGATTTAGTTGGGCGATTTCCTAGAGCTTTAAGAGATCTTTCTTTAGAGTATGGCAAAAAAGTCGAACTCACAATTCACGGTGGTGACATCTCGCTCGATCGCACTATCTTAGATGCTCTAAATGAGCCTCTCCTACAACTCCTACGCAATGCCTTTGCTCACGGCATTGAAGACGCGGCAACTCGTCAGGCTTGTGGGAAACCAGAACAGGGGATGATTGAAATTAGCGCTTCTGTTCGGGGCAACCAAGTACTAATTTGCGTTAAGGATGACGGTGGCGGTATTGCTCTAGATAAAATTCGGCGGCAGGCTCACCAGTTGGGGCTCGATGCCAAGGCGATCGCTGCTGCCAGTGATGAAGAACTTCTGACTCTAATTTTTGAGCCCGGATTTAGCACCGCTGAGCAGGTGACTAATCTATCAGGTCGAGGTGTGGGGCTAGATGTCGTGCGCACCAACTTGAGACAAATTCGCGGTGATATTAAAGTTGAGACGCAGCAAGGAGTCGGAACAACTTTTACTCTCAGCGTTCCCTTAACTCTCTCAGTCACGCAAGTCTTATTAGTAGAGAGCAATCGAATGCTAATGGCATTTCCTACTGATGCAATTGAAGAAGTTCTGTTACTGAATCCAGAGCAGATCTTAAAAATAGCTGATAAGGAAGTCATTAGTTGGGCAGAGAGCATGGCACCTCTGATTCGCCTAAGTCACTGGCTAAAGTTCAAGTGTCCACAGCCCACAGTTGATTTTGAAAATATGCCCAGCGTCAGCGTGCCAACCGTACTCATGCTTGCTAACAATAATGAATTGGTGGCACTGCAAGTCGATCGGTGCTGGGGTGAGCAGGAAGTTGCCGTCCGTCAGGTTGAAGGTAATATAGCCATGCCTCCTGGCTTTAGTGGTTGTACAATTTTAGGCAACGGTCGAGTTGTTCCACTGGTCAGTGTGCCCGACTTGCTGCATTGGATTGCTACTTGTAAGCAGTCACCTGATTGGGAAATAGAAGTTAAACCCTCAAGCAATTCTGCACCGTCGAGCCAGAAAGACACTATCTTGGTAGTAGATGACTCAATTAACGTTCGCCGCTTCTTATCTTTAACTCTAGAAAAAGCTGGCTATCGGGTAGAGCAAGCTAAAGATGGGCAAGACGCTCTAGAAAAACTCACGAATGGCATGCCAGTTAGAGCTATTGTTTGTGACATTGATATGCCTCGCCTCAATGGTTATGGTTTGCTAGCTAAAGTCAAATCAGATCCAGCTTTTAAACAGTTACCAATTGCGATGCTAACTTCCCGCAGTGATGAGAAGCATCGCCAGTTAGCGATGGATTTAGGTGCAACAGTCTATTTTTCTAAACCTTACAATGAGCAAGAATTAATCAAAACGCTTAAGCAACTTATTTAGTGCTGTAGCGATCACAGGAACCTTTATGACAGCCCTAACATTGAATTTGTCTCCGGTAGTACAACTAAGTGATGAGGATTTTTACTAAGCGTATGAACTCACACTTGGCTTGAACCAATTGGATCAGGCAGACCATCTTTGTACTAGTTGAGCTAACTGGTAAATGACCCGAAAGGTGAGCAGGTTTTGCCCTCAATCATGAGCTCTTGCCCTCAATCATGAGCACCGAGAGGAAATTCCCTGGACAAACCGCTCCACATCTGGGGTGTCGGCATGGAATGTTGTAAATCAACCGTCATCAGA
>JAFASY010000020.1 GCA_019244235.1 Chroococcidiopsidaceae cyanobacterium CP_BM_ER_R8_30 | reverse complement strand
TAACTCTGCCAATCTTTCCTGTTGATCTTGAGAAATACAAGCTTGAATTATTGGTTCCAAATCGCCTTCAAGTACTGGGTTAAGAGAGTAGTTCTGTCCCAAGCGATGATCTGTGGCGCGGTTATCTTTATAGTTGTAGGTACGGATTTTTTCTGAGCGCGACCCTGTTCCTACCTGCGATCGCCGCATCGAAGTCACTGCTTCTTGTTGTTCGCGTAACTTCATCTCGTACAGCTTGGCACGGAGGATTTGCATTGCCCGTTCTTTGTTTTGCAGCTGACTCCGCTCTTCCGTACAGAAGATCCGAATACCAGTTGGCTTGTGGTACAGGTCAACTGCTGTTTCCACCTTGTTGACGTTTTGGCCACCAGCGCCGCCGGAACGGGCTGTTGTCATCTCGATATCCTTCGGGTCAATGTGAATTTCTACATCATCTACCTCTGGCATAACAGCCACCGTTGCAGTGGAAGTATGAACTCGCCCTCCTGCTTCCGTCAATGGCACGCGCTGCACTCGATGGACTCCAGCTTCAAACTTTAGCTTACTATAGACTTGGTCTCCCTGGATTTCCAGAATCGCTTCTTTAAAACCGCCCATTTCCGCTAGCGATTCGCTCAGCAACTTCACCCTCCAGTGTTGGCTCTCAGCATAGCGAGAGTACATTCGTACTAAATCCCCTGCCCAGATACTGGCTTCATCACCACCAGTCCCTGCCCGAATTTCCAACATAATGTTTTTATCGTCATTTGGATCCCTGGGTAACAGCAAGATTTTCAAGCGGGTTTCCAGATGTTCTAGCTTATTCTCTAGCTCTGCTACTTCCTGCGCTGCCATCTCTTGCAATTCTGGATCGCTTGCTGCTTCCTTCTGCACCTGGCGTGCCCCTACTAAATCTGCCTGTGTTGCTTTCCAACTTTCATAGGTATTGACCACTTCTTCTAGAGAAGAACGTGCCTTCGCCACCCGTTGAAACTCTGAAGGGTCGGTAGCAATATCAGGATCGGCCATCCGTCGGGTCAACTCATTAAAAGTTTGTTCGACAGATTTCAATTTGTCTAATAAATAGGTTTCAGCCATAACAGCGATCGCTTCAGGAAGTAGAGTTACCAAGAAGGTGGGGATTACGGGAGATTAGGGGTTGGGGAGAATATACATCTAGATTTTTCTTGTGCAGTCTTCACCATCCCCTCTTGCCTTCTCTAATTCTGCTACCTTCTCTTTTTGCCTTGTTTTGGCTCCTGGTTTTGAGTTTGCTCGTCGCCTTCCATCATGCCGTATTTACGTAGGAAGCGCTCAACTCGCCCTTCAGTATCAATAATCTTCTGTGTACCTGTGTAAAAGGGGTGATTTCCAGACCAAACGTCAACATGTAGCTCTGGCTTAGTTGAGCCAACGGTCATAACAACTTCGCCGTTACAATAAACCTTTGCTTCTGGATACCACTGCGGATGAATATTAGGTTTAGCCACTAAATTTCTCCTTAAGGATCTTGATAATACGAATTCAATAATTGAGCTTGCGCTCTTATTGCAGCCAGAGCGGCACTCCAGTTGACCTTTAAGTTAGTCTAAATTCATTTTAGCTTTTTAAGGGACCAACTTAGAAGCTTGGCAGTAGAGACAGAGTTACCAAACTACTCAGTGAAACAAATTGTTTAATAAACCTGCCTCTACAAATCCCAAATTGCTCATCGCTTGGAAAACTGAGGTGCTTTCCGAGCCTTGTGCAAACCATATTTCTTGCGCTCTTTCGCCCTTGGATCGCGGGTCAGGTAACCTTCGGTTTTCAGAGGTGGGCGGTTTTCCGGATCGAGTTGGCATAGAGCGCGAGCCACTCCCAAACGCACCGAATCTGCCTGCCCAGTTAAACCACCACCGTGAGCCGTGACTAAAATATCGTACTCATTCTCTAGCCCCAGAGTTTCTAATGGAGCTTTAGCAGCAGAGAGGTAACCAGAGTTGAACTGAAAGTAGAGGTCTCCCGGCTTCCCATTCACGATCAACTGACCACTACCTGGAACTAAACGAACCCTCGCTACCGCAGATTTCCGACGTCCGGTGCCAAAATACATAGCACGACCAGTATTGTCTACTGCTTGCATTAGTTAGATCCTCCTGGAATTGTGTTAATTTTTAATTCTTTTGGCTGCTGCGCTTGGTGGGGATGCTCGGCACCAGCATAGACTTTGAGCTTAGTAAACAGTTGTCGTCCTAGGCTATTCTTTGGCAACATCCCTTTGACTGCGTGTTCAATAATTCGTTCTGGCAACCGGGCTTGCAGGGCTGCAAAAGATTCTTGCTTCATTCCGCCCGGTCGACCAGAATGACGCAGGTAGACCTTCTGAGTGCGTTTTTTTCCTGTGACTTTGACTTTATCGGCATTAACAACGATTACGAAGCCACCATTATCTAGATGTGGCGTGTAGTCAGGTTTGTTTTTTCCTCTCAAGAGGATAGCAATCTCGCTAGCTAAGCGACCGAGGCGCTGATCTGCGGCATCAACCACATACCATTCGCGCTCAATAGAATTCACAGGAGGAAGATAAGTTTTGTTCATCGGAGTTGTACTCGACTGTAAGTTTAAGTTAACTAGTTGAAAAATTTACCCGTTTGATTTTGCTGCTACCTCAAAAATGACATTAAGTTCATGGTTTACCCACAAGCAGCGGAGCTGCATTTTCTCCCCCAGCTCCCTCAGCTTCCCCAGCTCCCCCTACTCTCTTCCTAGGGTCGGGCAAGACAGACTTAGGCAGAGTGTCATACCAGATCTCAGGAGAAAACGGGAATTCAGGATACCCCACCCTTAATAAACATAATCCATGCGCTGGTGCTGCATACTTCACCTCCTCACGGCGCTGTTCATTCCAGAGTTGAGTGAAGCTATCAGGAGAGCGCTCTTTTGCCCCTACTTGCACCAACAGCCCTACTAAGAGCCTCACCATGCCGTACAAAAACCCATCTGCTTGAATTTCGATGTAGAGGAATGGTCCTTGTCGATAGCACTCTGCTGCCTGCACCTCTACCCAGGAGTGCGATCGCCTTGACCCAGCTCGGCGGAAGGCAACTAACTGATGGCGTCCCAACAACGGCGTCAGAGCAGATTGGATTGAACACTCATCTAGCGGTTTACTATAATAGTGCCAACTGAAAGGCTGAACAAACAAGTTGGGGTGATCATCTGTGTAAAGCGTGTAGCGATACCGTCGCCAACTGGCAGAAAAGCGAGCGTGCCAATTGGGAGGTACAGCAGCAGAGGCTCGAATCAGTATATCTTGAGGTAGGTAGCTGTTAAGAATAGCTGCCCATCGATGAGCTGGGATAGGGCCAGTGGCATCAAAATGGGCGACTTGAGCAGCCGCATGAACCCCTGCATCGGTTCGACCGGCACCGTGAAGGGCAACATAGCATCCTAGAACATTAGATATAGCTCTTTCAATCTCTTCCTGCACGCTGCAATGACCTTTTTGCCGTTGCCAGCCATGAAAACGAGTGCCCAGGTATTGGATTACCAGGGCGACCCGTTGAGTTGATGGCGGCAAAGCTTGTAACATAATTCAGAGGGGCTAGCTACTCACCGCTCCTTCTTTTAGACCAGTTCGATAATTGCCATTTCGGCATTATCACCTCGGCGGCGCACTGTCTGCAATACGCGGGTATAACCGCCTTGGCGATCACCATAACGGGTTGGTGCTTGTTCAAACAGAGCGTGAACTAAATTTTTGTCATACATGTAGCCAAGTGCCTGACGACGCGCGGCTAAAGAGCCATCTTTGGCTAGAGTAATCATCTTCTCTGCCTCAGATCGCACGACCTTAGCCCGCACTTTAGTGGTGGTAATCCGACCATGACGGATGAGTTCTGTCGTTAGAGCGCGTAGCAGAGCGCGGCGCTGGTCAGCTGGCTTACCAAGTTGTTTAACACGACAACGGTGACGCATAGGAATTTTGTTCGGGGGTAATGAGGTAGTAGTTAACTCGCTTTATCATGTGGCAAGGTAATACCCAAGCGTTTCTGTAAGGCTTCAATCACCTCTTCTGCCGACTTTTGACCAAAATTCTTGATTTCTAGCAAATCTTCTTGGGTATAGTCCAACAAGTCAGCCACAGAATTGACTTGTGCTCGTTTGAGACAGTTGTAGGCTCTTACAGAAAGCTGGAGTTCTTCGATCGGGATTTGACTGGTAGGGTCATCTGTATCGGAAGTTTCGTCTAGCGTTGGTTCAAGGGAGATATCCTTGAGCGGGTTAAATAGATCTACCAAGATAGCAGCTGCAGAAGAAAGAGCCTCCTGAGGAGTTACACTACCGTTTGTCCAGATTTCCATGAGTAGCCGATCTTTAGGCATGGAACCATCGGTACGAGCCTCTTCCACGCTATAGTTCACTTTGCGAACCGGCATAAAAACCGCGTCAATTTGGAGGAAGTCTAAAGCCGAAGCTTCATCACGCCCGCGCTCGACAGTGCGGTACCCTTTTCCCCGATCGATCCAAAATTCCATTTCTAGCTTTGCCCCCTCAGCTAGGGTTGCCACATACTGATCTGGATCGATCACTTCTACATCTGAGGGCAAATCGAAGTGAGCAGCAGTCACAGTTGCTGGTCCAGTGACAAGCAATCGACCAATCTGCCGTTGTGAGGAATAGCTTTTGAGGACAACTTCTTTCATCCTCATCATAATTTCTAGGGCATCCTCCCGGACCCCTGCAATTGTGGCAAATTCATGGCTGACCCCAGCAATTCTAATAGCAGTTACTGCTGTGCCTTCTAAATTCGCTAGCAAAACCCGCCTCAAAGCCGTACCAACAGTTGTTCCTTGACCGCGATCGAGAGGCTCCAGAATAAATTTGCTGTAATGACTCCGATGATTTTCTTGAGTGTTAGACTCGACACATTCGATTTGAAACTGCGCCACGGAGTAACCCCCCTTGTGTTTTTAGCTCCCAAAGAAGGCGGTCTACGCCTCCATAATTGACTGACAAGTCTGGCTGTCAAGGTCTATACAAACTGCGCCTATTCCAAGCTGCAAATGTTAGCTTAGTTAGAGACATCACCTTCAAAGAGTGAAAGTGCCTGCCATACTGTTATCTCTAGCTCTAAGTACATCGCAGTTCCAGGCAAACTATACTCGACGGCGTTTAGGCGGACGACATCCGTTGTGAGGAATAGGGGTGATATCACGAATCAACGTAATTTCTAGCCCTGCTCCTTGAAGCGCTCGAATAGCAGTTTCTCGTCCTGCTCCAGGACCGCTGACCATGACTTCAACTTGTCGCATTCCCTGCTCTGTAGCCCGACGAGCTGCGCTTTCAGCAGCAGTTTGGGCGGCAAAGGGAGTGCCCTTTTTTGCCCCTTTAAAACCGCTAGAGCCAGATGAAGCCCATGAGATTACATCTCCATTCTGATCGCTAATCGTCACAATACTGTTGTTAAACGTAGACTGAATGTATGCGATTCCATTGGGGACGTTGCGTTTTTGCTTTTTAGCACCAGATTTTTTAGTTGGTTGTCTAGCCATATTGGAAGGAATGAATCAACTACAGATTGTTCGTTCAAGTTATGGTGATTAGTAAGAGAGCGTTATTTACTTGGTGCTTTCCTCTTACCAGCCACTGTCTGCCGCCTACCACGACGGGTGCGGGCATTTGTACGAGTTCGCTGCCCTCGAACTGGTAAACCCATACGATGACGCCGACCCCGATAGGTGCCAATGTCAATCAAGCGCTTGATGTTCATTGACTCCAAGCGCCTTAGGTCTCCTTCAACCTGATAGCTAGCTTCAATTGCCCCTCGTAAGGCAGTTACATCGGCATCGCTCAGGTCTTTGACTCTAGTGTCTGGATTGACACCTGTATCAGCCAAGATGTCTTTCGATCTTGATAGCCCTATTCCATAAATGTATGTCAAACCGATTTCGACGCGTTTGTCACGCGGTAGGTCTACACCGGCAATCCTTGCCACGCTTCTCTCCCCCTAGTTTTAAGACTGCTGCAACATGTTTTCTAATAAATTTGTCTATTCAAGCACTTTGTGAATGAATTAACAGCATGTGCTGCTTCAACCCTGGCGCTGCTTATGCTTTGGGTTAGAACAAATCACCATGACTCGCCCACGGCGGCGAATAATGCTACACTTTTCACAAATTTTTCGGACCGAGGCTCTAACTTTCATGCCTTCTCCGCTAAACATTACGAATCTTATATTATACCACTATCTATGCAATCACTCAACGAATCTAGCTGAAATATTTGGAAAGGTTTACCTATCTCAAGCAAGATTTTGTCCAAATCTATTTTTTTCTCAACCGATAGGTAATTCTTCCCTTTGTCAAATCGTAGGGAGTCAACTCGACTTTGACGCGATCACCAGGTAGAATTTTGATATAGTTCCGCCTGATCTTGCCCGAAATATGGGCAAGAACATTGAAGCCATTATCTAGATCCACGCGGAACATAGCATTTGGTAGGGACTCGGTCACTGTACCCTCCATTTCAATCAAATCTTGTTTAGACAACTCGTCGTTTCCTCAACTCAACCAACAGTGGTTTAGGTAATTGCTGCTTTCCAATTTCAACATAAGTAACAGCTTTGGGACTATTTCATCAGATGATTAATATATCTTATCAAAGATTTACCTGAAATTGGGCAACCGACATATTTTATGAGAGGGAATTCCCCTCCTTACCCTGTTTTAAGAATGGATGACCTCTTGCAGTGCGGCAGTAACAGCCCAGAGCGGCTGATTGCCATTAACTGATGTTAGTTGCTGCCGTTCGCGGTAGTAAGAAATTAAAGGAGCTGTTTGTTCTCGGTAGACTTCTAACCGATGACGTATAACATCATCGGTGTCATCTTTTCGCCCCTCTTTCTTGCCGCGTTCGTGCATCCGCTCAATTAGCACCTCATCTGGAACTTCCAGACTAATGACCTCAACACTATTTTGATCGCGTTTTTGCAGTAATTCATCCAAAAAACTGGCTTGAGCCAGGTTACGGGGAAAGCCATCTAGAATCCAACCTGAGTTTGTATCAGGTTGATCCAATCGCTCACGCATCAAGTCCATCACCAGACGATCGGGAACAAGTTCACCCCGCTCTTGATAAGACTGTGCCTGGAGACCAAGGGGCGTTCTGTCTTGGACTGCCTGACGGAGAATGTCACCAGTTGATATATGGGGAATATGCCAGGAAGCAGCTAGGGCTTTAGCTTGAGTTCCCTTACCAGAGCCTGGCGGTCCTAAAAGGATCAATCGCGTCACTACTGTTTCACCATTCCTTCGTAACGCTGGGAAATAACGTAAGTTTGAATTTGTTTTGCCGTATCAATGGCAACACCAACTAAGATCAATAGGGAGGTAGCACCTAGTCCACTAAAGGTCCTGACATTGAGAGCGCTCTCAACAGCAGTTGGAATGATAGCAACGACACCAAGAAAGATAGCACCCAGCAAGGTTAATCGATTTAACACTCCCTCGACATACTCGCTAGTTGCTCGACCTGGGCGAATACCGGGAATGCTAGAACCCATCTTCTTCAAGTTCTGTGCTAGATCTACAGGGTTAACAATCAGCGATGAATAGAAGTAGCTGAAGAAGATAATAAGGACGAAGTAGGCAAGTGCGTAAAGCCAAGGTGTAGAACCATTGGGACTGAAGTAAGTTCCGACGAAGTTAATCACTTCCGGATTCTTGGTGAAATTGGCGACAGAAACTGGCAAGATCAAGACAGCAGAGGCAAAAATAATCGGCATTACGCCCCCTTGGTTTAACCGCAAAGGGAGATAGCTGCGGCTTTCTTGGTAGAGCTTGCGACCCACTTGACGACGCGCTGAAACGATGGGGATTTTACGACTGCCTTCTTGCACGAACACAATCCCGATAATCGTGACCAAGAAGACTAACAGAATGACGACGACCCGCCCCACTGTTTCCCGACCACCTGTCTGAGCCAACTCAATCGTCTGCCCTAAAGTTGTTGGCAGCGAGGACACAATGTTAATAAAAATTAACAGAGAAGCTCCGTTGCCCACTCCACTTTCTGTAATGATCTCAGAAGCCCACATGACAAACATCGAGCCAGCTGTCAGCGCGATCGCTGTCTCAATGATGAACGCAGGTCCGGGGTGCAAAGCAAAGGGTCTGATCCAGATAGCGGCAATAAAGACACTTTGAACGACTCCCCAACCCAGAGAGACATAGCGGGTAATTTGAGAAATCTTGCGCCTACCAGCTTCCCCTTCATTTTTCTGTAGGTTTTCCAGGCTAGGGATAGCAGCAGTCAATAGCTGAATAATGATTGAGGCATTGATGTAAGGTAAAATTCCTAAAGCAAAGATCCCCAGGGTAGAAAGACCACCACCAGAAAAGATATTCAACAAGCCGAATACAGGATTGCTGGTTTGGGCCGCCTGCTCAAACCGCACTCGGTCAATCCCTGGCACTGGCAAATAGACACCAAGGCGAGCCAAGATTAACAAACCGATAGTGACAAGCAGGCGTCCTCTGAGTCCGGCTGCCTGTGCCATCTGCATAAAAGTTTCTTGAGCCGTAGGGGCTTTATCTCGACTAATCATAGAGGGCTACCTTTTAGGACTTCACAACTCCCGCCTGCTGCCTCTATCTTACTGCGAGCCGTATTGCTGAATGCTGCCGCTTGAACACTGAGCGGAATGTTTAATTCCCCATCCCCTAAAATTTTTAAGGGTCCTTTGGCGGCAGTAATCAAACCCGTCGCTTTTAACGACTCCAAGGTGACCTCAGTGTTGGGAGCAAGCGCTGCCAGCTTACTGACATTAATCGTAGTGTACTGTTTTCGATTCACCTGTGGGAAGCCTTTTAATTTAGGCAGACGCCGATACAGCGGCTGTTGACCTCCCTCAAAACCTGGTCGAGTGCTGCCACCAGAGCGCGACTTTTGTCCGCGCATACCAAGACCGGCGCTAGCACCTTGACCAGCAGAAATTCCTCGACCTACGCGTCGAGGGCGATGCTTTGAACCTTTTTGGGGTCGAACGTCATTTAGTCTCATATGTCGTTACTACTAGGCGTAGAGGTTCTCGATTGGGATACCGCGTTCTTCAGCGACATCGGCAAAGGTCCGCAGGGTAGAGAGGGCGTTGACAGCAGCTCTAGCGTTGTTGAGCGGATTGTTAGAACCTAGCTGCTTCGCTAAAATATTCCGCACGCCTGCTAACTCCAGTACAGTTCGGACTGCACCACCAGCGATTACACCAGTTCCGGGGGCAGCGGGTCGCATCATCACTTTTGCCCCACCACCGACGCCATCAATTGGATGGGGAATAGAGTTTGCTCTAGTCAGCGGAATTTCAATCAAATGTTTTTTCCCATCAGCCACACCCTTTTTCACAGCGCCGATGACATCTCCAGCTTTACCAACGCCGACACCAACTTGACCGCGCTCGTTGCCGACGACAACGATGGCACGAAAACTTAGCTTTTTACCGCCTTTAACAACCTTACTCACCCGTCGGATTTGGATGACACGCTCTTGCCAATTGGTTTCTTTTTCTTTAGAGCGGTTGCCTTTACGACTACCATTTGCCATATTTACTCATGTCCCTTGTCGATTTGAAAGTAATCTAATAATTTAGAAATTTAATCCAGCTTCCCTTGCTGCCTCAGCTAGTGCTTTGATCCGACCATGGTAAAGATTACCACCCCGATCGAAGACAACCTTGGCTATACCTTTGGAAAGCGATCGCTGAGCAATCAACTTTCCTACTTCAGCTGAAGCTTCACAAGTTGACCCCGAATCTAGGGATTTTCTTAGAGCTGGATCTAGGGTTGAGGCTGCGGCAAGGGTCTGCTGTACAGTATCATCAATGACTTGAGCATAGATATGCTGATGGGAGCGAAAAACGGCCAATCTTGGACGCTCTGATGAGCCGTTGACTTTTCCCCGGATGCGACCATGCCGTCGCTGTTTTGACTCTCTACGACTGAGTTTCATCTTACTTCTTACCTGCCTTACCAGCTTTACGTCTTACCACCTCACCGGCATAGCGGATACCTTTGCCCTTATAAGGTTCTGGTGGTCGAACAGCGCGGATTTGCGCTGCTATGTTTCCGACTATTTCTTTATCAAAACCGCTAACAATCACATTGGTATTGCCTTCAACCGCCAGCTGAATTCCGGTTGGGGGATCGATCTGTACTGGATGGCTATAGCCAACATTCAGCGTCAAGCTCCGACCTTGAACCTGTGCCCGGTAGCCAACTCCCTGGATTTCAAGCCGACGCACAAACCCTTGAGAAACTCCCTCCACCATGTTGGCAACCAGTGTCCGAGATAGTCCGTGCAATTGACGGGACTCCCGAGATTCATCCCGTCGTTTAATGAGAAGTGTGTCTCCCTCCTGCTCAACAATGACTGCCGATGGCAGCACCCGAGAGAGTTCGCCTTTGGGTCCTTTCACGGCAATGTGTGACCCGTCAATCGTCACGTTGACTTTGCTTGGAATCGTGATTGGGCGCTTACCAATTCGAGACATGATTGATGACTCCTAATCTTCACCAGACGTAGCAGAGAACTTCACCACCCAACCCTTGACGCCGTGCTTCCCGGTCTGTCATGATGCCACTGGATGTGGAAATAATGGCAATACCAATGCCACCCAGGACTCGTGGTAGTTCTTTACGTGTTGAATAAACTCTCAATCCTGGCTTACTCACCCGCTTGAGTGCGGTTATCAGCGGTCGGCGATTCTTTCCTTTGTATTTGAGGGAAATCACCAGATTTCGCTTCACCCCTTCTCCAACTTCTTCAACTTCAGCGATAAATCCTTCAGATTGAAGGACCTCAGCAATGCTGCGGGTCATCTTTGTAGCTGGAATCTCTGTCTTTTGATGCCTCGCCATATTGGCATTGCGGATGCGCGTCAACATATCTGCAATTGTGTCGTTAGCCGCCATCGTTTCCTCTTAATGAAATTATTGCTCCCGAAAAGGCATTCCCATTTCTTTTAGTAAAGCGCGACCTTCTTCGTCAGTTTTCGCTGTGGTAATGATAGAAATATCCATCCCCCGAATTTGGTCGATACTGTCGTACTCGACTTCAGGAAAAATCAGTTGTTCTCTCACGCCCAGGGTATAATTGCCGCGACCGTCAAAGCTTTTAGGACTAATACCGCGAAAGTCTCGAATTCGAGGTAGAGCTAGACTAATGAGGCGATCGAGGAAGGAGTACATGCGTTCTCCTCGGAGAGTAACCATCAGCCCGACGGGCATACCTTGACGGATTTTAAAGCCAGCAATCGCTTTTTTTGCCCTGGTCACGACGGGTTTTTGCCCTGCGATGAGAGCAATTTCATTGACAGATGCTTCCAGAGCCTTAGCATTTTGTGCCGCCTCTCCCAAACCTCTGTTAACAGTGATTTTCACCAGCTTCGGCACCTGATGGATATTTTGGTACTGAAACTGCTCCCGGAGTTTGGGAACAATTGTCTCTACGTATAGGTTCTTAAGTCTTGTTGCCATGATTGGATTCTCCTTGTTGTCCCTGGACTTGGTCAGGGAAGGTTGTTAGATTGAGCGGTATCAACTGAGTTTAATCAATAATCTCGCCTGTTTTCTTGAGCATCCGCACTTTACGACCTTGGTCGTTAAATGTGTAAGAGATGCGACTGGCAACATTCTGCTTGTTGGAGTAGAGCATGACGTTGGAGCTATGGATTGGTGCTTCCAGCGTGACAATGCGACCTGACTCACCTTCTTGCTGGGGTTTGACATGCTTGGTCTTGATATTGACGCCTTTGACGATGACGGCACTACGCTCAGGTAACGTTTGTAGAATCTCGCCAATTTTGCCTTTATCTTTACCGGCAATGACTTGAACAGTGTCGCCCTTTTTGACATGCAGTTTATATCGTTGGGGGGGAGCTGGTTTTTGCTTAGTTGCCATCAAAGTACCTCTGGCGCTAGGGAAACAATTTTGGTAAAGTTTTTGTCGCGTAGTTCTCGCGCGACAGGTCCAAATACCCGCGTCCCTCGGGGATTTCCGTCGGCGTTAATGATGACAGCAGCGTTATCGTCAAAGCGAATACTCATGCCACTATCTCGACGCAAACCTTTACGGGTGCGAACAATTACCGCCCGCACAACGTCAGACTTTTTAACTGCCATGTTAGGAATCGCATCTTTGACAACAGCAATAATGACATCACCCACGCTGCCATAGCGCCGATTGCCAGCACCCATAACACGGATACACATTAATTTACGAGCGCCGCTATTGTCTGCGACATTAAGGTAAGACTGTGGTTGAATCACGGTTTGTCTCTCTAAGGTCTAGCTAGTGGTGGCACTACTACTAAGAATGTCCTTCACGACCCAGCGCTTAGTTCGACTTAAGGGTCTAGTTTCTTGAATGCGAACGCGATCGCCCACATGACACTTATTTTCCTCGTCGTGAGCTTTATATCGCCGGGTTTGAACAACAATCTTGCCGTACTTGGGATGAGGAGCGCGGTTTTCGATTGCCACCACCACCGTTTTATCCATTTTGTCGCTCACAACCAAGCCGACACGTTCTTTAACTGCCATATGCCTACTCCTCTTGAGCAAAGGACTGATTCTCTGTACTCGCTGCTACAGCTTTCCGTTCATGTTCTACAGTCAGCAACTGTGCCAGTCGATGCTTAGCATGTTTGAACTGATGTGGTTTATCTAACTGCCGAGTCGCTTTTTGCAGCCGCAACTGAAATAGCTGCTTCTTAACAGCAAGAATTTGCTCATCCAACTCAGCATCACTGAGCTCTCTCGCTTCTCCAATCTTGGGTAGAGCCATAACCTACACCTGCTCTTGGTCTTTAGAAATGAACTTAGTCTTGATTGGCAGTTTATGGGAAGCCAAGCGCATAGCTTCGCGAGCTGTTGCTTCAGGCACCCCAGCAATCTCGAACAAAATCCGACCGGGCTTAACCACTGCCACCCAAAATTCCGGCGATCCTTTACCAGAACCCATACGAGTTTCAGCCGGACGCATTGTCACAGGCTTATCTGGAAAAATGCGAATCCAAATTTTGCCACCCCGACGGATATAACGAGTCATCGCACGACGGCTAGACTCAATTTGACGAGCCGTAATCCAAACAGGCTCCAAAGCCTGAAGCCCAAACTCGCCAAAATTCAGAGTACTGCCTCGTGTAGCTAGACCCTCCATCCGTCCACGCTGTTGCTTCCTAAACTTAGTTCTTCTAGGACTTAACATAACCCTTCTCTATCTCTTGTCCATCTGCGTGCATCCGCGTTTGCAAACTTAGCCCTCGTTCGATCGGTCTTCAAATTGCTGACGACGGCGTTGTTGCTGACGACGCCGAGGTTGGGCAGCACCAGCAGGTGGCTGTTCTGTCACCTGTCCAGGAATGATCTCTCCCTTAAAAACCCACACCTTGACGCCGAGAATGCCATAAACCGTTTTCGCCGTACAGTAGGCATAATCGATATCAGCCCTCAGCGTGTGTAAAGGCACTCTCCCTTCGCGCGTCCATTCTGTCCGGGCAATCTCCGCCCCGTTGAGCCGCCCACTTACCTGAATTTTGATCCCTTGAATTCCAGCCTTTTGAGCCCGCTGAATTGCTTGGCGCACCACCCGCCGGAAGGAAACGCGGCGCTCCAGCTGTTGGGCAATATACTCAGCAATGAGGTAAGCATCAGCATCAACCCGCGTGACTTCCACAACATTGATGCGAATTTGGCGATTACCGCCTAGGACCTCCTGCAGCCCAGTTCGCCACTTTTCAATGCCAGTACCACCACGACCTACCACAACCCCAGGTCGAGCAGTACGAATCTCTAGGTCAATTTGATCTGCTTTGCGCTCAATCCGTACCTCAGAAATTCCGGCATTGTTGGGAGAAAGCCGACCTAAATTTTTTTCTATGTACTGGCGGAGTTTGTAGTCTTCTTGCAGCAGCTCCGGATAGCGCTCAGCATCAGCAAACCAAAGGGAATGATGATCTTGAGTGATACCTAAGCGAAAACCGATTGGATGAATTTTCTGTCCCACAGGTAGTATCCTTTACTCCTCGCTAGCAACAGCAATGGTTATATGACAGGTCGGCTTGCGAATTTGGTAAGCCCGACCTTGAGCTCTAGGCTGGAAGCGCTTTAGCACTGGACCTTGATCGGCAAAAGCTTGAGTAACTTTCAGCGTTTCGGGTGCTAGCCCAGCATTATGCTCAGCATTAGCAACAGCGCTCCTGAGAAGTTTAAGAACAGGAGCACAAGCCCGGTAAGGCATGAACTCCAGAATAATGAGTGCTTCCCGGTATGACCTGCCGCGAATTTGGTCGAGAACACGACGGACCTTAAAGGGAGACATACGGATATAACGCGCGATCGCCTTGACTTCAGTCGTATCAGTAGCCATCATCTACCCGCCTTTTTGTCACTTTTCGCGTGACCTCGGTAATTCCGCGTCGGGGCAAATTCCCCCAACTTGTGCCCCACCATCTGCTCGGTCAGAAAAACTGGTACATGTTGGCGTCCGTTGTGAACAGCGATAGTGTGCCCAACCATCTGGGGCAAGATAGTGGAAGCTCGCGACCAAGTTTTAATCAATTGCTTTTCGCCTTTAGCGTTTAGCTTTTCGATTTTGCTGAGTAAACTATCAGCAACGAAAGGACCTTTTTTAAGAGAACGACCCATAGGATTAAGTTGGATGTTAAATTTTTACGATTCCCGACCGCCTCGACCGCGTTTAGAAGATTTGCGACGACGACGCACGATTAAGGAATTGCTCTGTTTTTTCGGCTTACGAGTCTTAGCACCCAAAGTAGGCTTACCCCAAGGCGTCACTGGTCCTGGTCTGCCAATCGGAGCTCTACCTTCACCACCACCATGAGGGTGATCGACCGGGTTCATCACACTACCTCTCACCTTAGGTCTGCGACCGCGCCAGCGATTGCGACCAGCTTTACCCAGACTCAGGTTTCTCGCATCTAGATTGCCAACTTGACCGATGGTGGCATAGCAATCGCGGAGGATCATACGGACTTCTCCAGATGGCAGCTTGATAGTGACATAGCCACCTTCTTTTGCCACCACTTGAGCGCTGGCACCCGCAGAGCGGACCATTTGCGCACCTCGCCCTGGAGTTAGTTCCACGTTATGCACGATTGTTCCTAACGGAATCCGGCTCAAGGGTAAGGCGTTACCATCTTCAATTGGAGCATCAGGACCAGAAATAATGACTGTGCCCACCTTCAGTCCTGCTGGATGGAGGATGTAACGCTTTTCACCATCTCGGTAGAAGAGGAGGGCAATCCGAGCATTGCGATTTGGATCGTACTCAACCGCCATCACTTTTGCTGGGACATTATGTTTGTCACGCTTAAAGTCAATGATGCGGTAAAGCTGCTTATGGCCTCCGCCACGACGACGGCTGGTAATCACGCCACGGTTGTTGCGACCTTTGGGGCGATGAACCGATTCGGTCAGCTTTTTTTCTGGCTCGCTCTTGGTAATCTCAGCAAAGTCTGAGATTGTACATTGACGAGTACTGGGAGTATATGGTCGGTAAGAACGGGTACCCATAGTTGTTAGGGGGTTAGACTTCTGGGAATAGGGCTTTTCTTAGCTTTTCTTCGTCTCCTGAAGCTAGGGTGACGATAGCTCGTTTGTATTGGGATTTGTAGCCGAGAAACTTGCCAACTCGACGCTTTCTACGTGGCGGGTTTTGGGTGTTTACCTGTACAACTTTGACTTGGAACAAATCCTCAATTGCGGCTTTGATCTCCGGCTTGGTCGCGTTGGGAGTCACCTCAAAGGTGTATTTCTTCTCCTCCATCAGCCTGGTTGCCTTTTCCGTCACAATTGGACGACGTACCAAGTCGGGGAGCCGACGGGGGTCAACGTTCTTCTGCCGTAGCACGGCAGAAGCTGCGTTGACTTCGTCAAAATTAGTCACCGTAGACCTCCTGAATTTTCTCTAAGGCAGATGCCGTTGCCACAATCTTGTCGGCATTCAATAAGTCAAAAACATTTAACTGATCCGCTGCTATCAGTTTCAGTTTCGCAACATTGCGAGCCGAAAGATAAATGGTTTCTTCTCGCTGTGGCAGGATGAGGAGAACTTTAGCTGTTGGTTCTACTCCCCAGCGAGCGATCGCGGCCATTAACTCTTTGGTTTTGGGTCGGGATAGCTGTGTTGCAAAGTCTTCGACCACAACCATGTCATCGGCACGACTGGAGAGCGCGGTTCGCAGAGCTAGACGCCGCTCTTTGCGGTTCATCTTGATTTCATACTCTCTTGGCTGCGGACCAAAGATGACTCCACCGCCCCGCCATAATGGCGAGCGAATCGAGCCAGCACGGGCGCGACCTGTACCCTTTTGTCGCCATGGTTTGCGACCACCACCTCTGACCTCGGAGCGGGTTTTTGTGCTGGCAGTGCCTTGACGGGCGTTAGTCATCTGCCGCACCAATGCTCGGTGGACAACGTGAGCGGCACTGCTTTCTTTAGCAACCCGCAACTCCAGTGTTGCCTGCCCTACTTCTTCTCCTTGCCAGTTCCGAACTACACACTCAACCATCTCTCTACAACCTTTATTGATGTGAATGACTCAGCATTCACCGCGGAATTGCTGCTGCGAGCCTAAGACGCCTCACGTCTTAGGCTTCCCTACTAACTTCGCAGGTACGATGTTAAGCAAAGCACCTGCTTTACCAGGAACAGCTCCTTTGATCAGCACTAAATTGCGCTCTGGGTCTACCCGAACCACGGTTAATTTGCGGATCGTGACCTGCCCGCCGCCTAGACGACCTGCCATACGTTTACCTGGGTAAACACGACCTGGCGTCGTACCAGCGCCAATGGAACCAGGAGCTCTGTGATTTTTAGAACCGTGAGACATTGGTCCCCTGCCAAAGTTGTACCGTTTCTGATATCCAGCAAAGCCGCGACCAATACTTGTACCGATTACGTCTACAATTTGTCCGGGAGTAAAAATATCTGCCTTAAGTTGCTGACCCATAGCAAACTCACTCGTGTTATCCAAGCGATATTCACTTAGGTGACGCAGCGCTGGGGCAGAGGATTTGGCAAGATGACCAAGTAAAGGCTTATTCAGCGCTTTGGGCTTCGTTTCTCCAAACCCAACTTGGATAGCAGAGTAACCATCTGTCTGCTTCGTCTTTATCTGTGTAACAGTGCATGGACCCGCCTGAACAACTGTCACAGGAATGGCTTTTCCTGTCTCATCAAACACTTGGGTCATGCCCAGCTTGGTGCCGAGGATACCTACAGACACAGTGACTGGTTTCTCCTTTTCTTAAGCGATTGCATCATATAAATCTGGATTCCATCCGCTAGGCGAACCCGCTTGACTAACACGTCCCTTCCTAAAGCAAGTTTGCAGTAGGGCTGTTTTTGGCCGCCTACTATGGTTAAGAAGGCATGTACCGTTGAGTGCTCTGCGAGACAAAAGCCTGTTCGCGTTGCCCCTCCAGCTTTGTTACTAGCAAAAGTTGCTTCACCAAGTTGAACATCAATAAATCCCCCACTGCTAAGGTGGAAGAGAATTTCCGCCTTCGGTTAGCTAATGTTGCCCTCCGAGCAATCGTGGCTATATCTAAACTCAGTCGGACTTGGGCGGTAGACCGCACAGTATCCGAATCTTGAGACTTATACAATGCTACTACTTGCTAACATTGCCGCTCGGAGCTTCACTGACTACCTGAACAAATAAGTTCTAGCTTCGTCAGTCAATCTTTTTTGACCACGATCTAGAATATTAAATCATTATTTCAAACTTGGCAACTAATATAGACAGGTTTTTTGTGCTTGAAGGAGCTTCTATATTTATCCACATGCTCATCCATGTTTCCTAAGAGCAGCGGATAGTGGATAGTGAATAAATGTAGAAAAGCTCTTGCCCTATATCCACTTCTAAAGAAATGGCACTTATCACCACTGGTAACAAAATGATTCGCGAATTGGAGCATTGCGCCGCTCTTGGTCTATACGTACCCCCTGAAGGCGGATACGAAGGCAGATATCAACGCCGATTACGCGCTGCTGGTTATGTCACGCTACACATTACAGCTCGGGGATTAGGAGATCTTGCAGCATTTTTGACCAGAGTTCACGGCGTACGACCTCCTCACCTTGGGAAGAAAACTATTGGCAACGAGGCAGCGGTTGGCTATATCTACTACATACCGCCGATTGTGAAATATCAACTCGATCAACTGCCACCCAAGTCAAAGGGTCTAGTGTTATGGATCATTGAAGGACATGTCCTTTCTAATCAGGAAGTTGAGTATCTGGCTACTTTGCCGACTATCGAGCCACGAGTGAAGGTAGTTCTAGAGAGAGGAAGCGACCGTGTCTTTCGGTGGCTGCCTCTGAAGGAGACATTGTCACCTGACTACCAAACGGTATAAATCCTGGTTGGTAGAGGCGTTAGGCTTGGTCTGTGGAAGTCGAGGCGGTTGGGACGAGGCTACAAAGGCGTCCCGCCGTGCCGGAGCTTCCAAGGCGCGAACCCTTGAGTCTTCGATAAAAACTTTCCATTCACCTCCTAATTTTTGCAGTCGCACATTAGCATAGAAGTGTGACAGATCTGTACTCTCCCTTAAGTTCTTTGAAGGCAGGTTGCTGGTTCAAGCTGATCTGCGGAGCCAGCTTCCAAAGCCTCCCCGCAGTTAGAAACTTAACTTTAGCCTACACTCTAGCTGGTGCTGACTGTATCGATGTGGCAGCTGACACAGCTGTCATTTTGGCAGCGCAAGAAGCGCTGCAGGTGGCGGCTGGTCTAATCGATGAGATCCACCAACGAGATGGTATTGGGGTGGGAAAAACACCACCCTTGTTGATGGTAAGTTTCAACGATGGGGAAGATCCACATTTTCGCAAAGCAGAATTCAACCGAGTTGAGTGTCCAGCAGATTGCCCACGTCCTTGCGAGAGCATTTGCCCTGCGCAAGCCATTGTATTTCCTTCCACTGGTGTCGTCCCTGCTCTCCTCCCTGGAGTCATGACAGATCGCTGCTATGGATGCGGTCGCTGTCTACCAGTTTGTCCTAGCCAGCTAATTGATACTCGCTCGTATGTCTCAAGACCAGAAGCGATCACACCTCTCGTGCTGTCAACCGGGGTGGATGCTATAGAAATTCATACCCAAGTAGGGCGATTGACTGACTTTAAGCGGCTTTGGGAATGTATCTTACCATGGGTTGACCAGTTGAAACTAGTAGCGATTAGCTGTCCTGATGGAGAGGACCTGATTGACTACTTGGGAAGCCTCTATAACCTAATTTCACCTCTTCCTTGCCCCCTCATTTGGCAAACAGACGGCCGACCTATGAGCGGCGATATAGGCGCTGGCACTACTAGAGCAGCTGTGAAATTGGGTCAAAAAGTCTTAGCAGCAGGCTTACCAGGGTATGTGCAGTTAGCTGGTGGCACCAATAATTACACGGTTGCCAAGCTGAGAGCTTTAGGGCTGCTCCCCTCCTCTATCTCCGGTGTAGCTTACGGTAGCTACGCCCGTGCTTTACTGTCACCTATCCTCGACCAACTAGAAGAAATGGGGGTGAATCAAAGTAGTAGAACTGCAACTATGCATTTAGAAGATCATCCTGATTTGCTTTGGCAAGCTGTAACGCTTGCCCGGAATCTTGTTGACCAAATCAAGTCACCACAGATGGCTATTCGCCTGAGTGCTGAACATGTCTCGCTCCCTTGACTTTCCGCAAACTCACCATAGCAAGCATGCCGATTACAGACGATCTCCAGAAATTACTCGATATTTTGCCACCAGATATCAGACGGCTCTTAGAGCAACACCCGCAGCGAGACCAACTAATAGAAGTGGTTATGGATTTGGGGCGTCGTCCAGAGGCCCGCTTCCTAACGCTATCAGAGTATCTTTCCGAGACAGTTATTACTGTCGAACAACTGAATTATTGCATTCAGCGGGTTGGTCACTTTGGCGGGGATAACCGAGCAGGAATTGAGCAAACTTTACATCGGATTAGTGCCATTAGAAACCGGACAGGTGAGGTGATAGGTCTCACTTGTCGGGTTGGTCGGGCTGTTTATGGAACGATTGGCATGATCCGCGACTTGGTGGAGACTGGTCAATCTCTGCTAATGCTAGGTCGTCCAGGTGTAGGGAAAACGACCGCTTTGCGGGAAATTGCTCGCGTTTTGGCAGATGATCTCAATAAGCGTGTTGTTATTATTGATACATCCAACGAAATTGCTGGAGATGGGGATATCCCTCACCCAGCGATTGGTCGCTCTCGGCGAATGCAGGTTTCCCGCCCAGAACTTCAGCATCAGGTGATGATTGAGGCAGTGGAAAACCACATGCCAGAAGTGATCGTGATTGATGAAATTGGCACCGAACTAGAAGCATTGGCCGCCCGCACTATTGCTGAAAGAGGAGTGCAACTCGTAGGTACGGCTCATGGGAATCAACTGGAAAACCTGATCAAAAATCCTACACTGTCTGACTTGGTCGGTGGTATCCAGGCTGTAACTCTGGGTGATGAAGAAGCGAGACGGCGGCGCTCTCAGAAAACCGTTCTAGAACGTAAAGCTCCACCGACGTTCGAGATTGCTGTGGAGATGCTAGAACGGCAGCGTTGGGTGGTACATGAAAGTGTAGCTGAGACAGTAGATAGTCTCTTGCGAGGGCGTCAGCCACTACTGCAAGTGAGAACTGTGAATGAAGCTGGTGAGGTTTCGATTACGCGTTCCTCACCCACTATCTCAGCTGGGTTGCTGCCAGCCACAGATGGGGCAACCTATTCCCCTCCCCCCACACAAGCATCTGGCTGGCGGGCAACTGGGCAAATGCTAGCACTACCAACAGTAGGGGAGCGAGAGCCAATTGTTGGGGCAGCTGAGTTTGAGCGATTGCTAGATGAATCCCTTGACAGAACAGATCGTTTTGATGATTATGGTTCTCCTAGACCTGGTCCTAATGGCGAAGATTTGCCGCTGCATATCTATCCTTATGGTGTCAGTCGCCATCAGTTAGAGCAGGTCATTCAGGTGTTGAACTTGCCAGTGGTGCTAACTAAGGACATTGACAGTGCTGATGCAATTCTGGCACTGCGATCGCATGTGAAGAATCATTCTAAGTTGAGGCATGTTGCTAGAGTGCGTCAGGTTCCTATCCACATGATTAAAGCCAGCACTATCCCCCAGCTCACCCGTGCTTTGAGACGTTTATTGGATCTAGATGAACCTGACACAACCGATGAGCGCGAACTTAGCTTGTTTGCTCGCAATGGCAGTGAAGATGAACTTGACGCTTTAGAGGAAGCCAGACTTGCTGTAGAGCAAATTGTGATTCCCAAGGGTCAA
>JAFASY010000012.1 GCA_019244235.1 Chroococcidiopsidaceae cyanobacterium CP_BM_ER_R8_30 | reverse complement strand
AAGAAGATGGTGTGGTTGATTTTGCGAAGCATCAACAATGGAATCATGAGGGGGGATGGAAAAATACTTTAAATAATCTGCGTTTAATTCTCCAGCCACTCTTAATGTTTTGGCTGGTTTATCCTTGGCTAGATATTTTTCCTAATTCCCATTTATTGCTTGGGTTCAATCAACTAATTAGCACGATGAATCAATTCAAAATGGAGAGCGAAACTTGACATACCCGACGCGCTCTCAAGACAAGATTCAGTTGTTCAAATGTTGATTCTCTGGCGGTAGCTTGTCCTCGACCAATAGTCTTCCCACCAACCATTGGCTCGCATAATTCGTAAAGCTAACATAGGGTTAATCGTATCTGGATGCCATGTCGCTCCGGGAATCTTGAGGCACTTTTGAGGAATGTAACGGTGAGCGCTTTCAACTTCCCCAGAACCAATGGGTAAACCCATTGCACGGAAATCATCATAATCCACAGCATCTTTAAATCGCTTGAGATACTGAAATAAATTAGTGATCTGCTCCTTGCCTTGACCTCGATATCTCTTGAGTGCCATAATGACTTGCCTAGCTCCTCCAGAGTCAATGAGGCGAAGCTTATCGCTCACCCACTTGTGACGCTCAGAGTCTGTTAACCCAATTGCTTCGCGGGTGTGGTCAAAACGAGTTGGTAGTGGAGTCGGCTGCTTTTTAGTCTTCAATTGCAGCAAATTACTTCCGGTGGGCTATGTACAGAGTAGTTAAGTAACCCTTAATAATGCGACCGTTGAACTTGGTGTCAATTAGCTCTGCAATCTCATGCAACAGACGCTCACGTTTGCTACTGTCCAAATCTATGTGACCAGAGTAAGTGTTTAAAACGTCGATATAGCTGGCAGCGTCGTAAGCTGCATCCCATCGATACTTGCTTTGTGTTACCTTGCCAAACAAACCTGTCTGCTCGATCTCTCCCGTTTTGTCCTCCACCTCGTCAGGACGGGGCAGAGGTTTATCGTCTGTAACTAGTTCAGGAGCAAAGCGACGGTAAAGCTGCTGCACTGCTTCAAAAAAACCTGAGCTGGTGTCGCTATGTACATGCAAGTTCCAAAATAGAGCAATTGCTCCTCCTGTTCTAAGCGCACAAGCAGCTTTAGGGTAGGAGATTGCCGGGTCAAGCCAATGAAAAGCGGTCGCCGCGAGCACTAAATCGAAGGTTCCTTCTTCTATCAACCAGTCCTCGAAGGCTCCGGTCTGCACCTTCACTAGGGGATAAGCAGCAACTTTGTGTCGGGTAACGACAGCTAGGTTCTCACCCAGCTCGATGCACAACAGACAATAACCTCGACGAGCCAAAGGTATTGTAGCTTGACCAGTGCCGCAACCAATTTCGAGTATCCTTCCGGCAGGTGGAATTCCTGATAGAGACACGATATCGTTAAACACTTCCTCCGGATAGCCTGGTCGAACTTGGTCATACAGCAGTGCCACCCGATCAAAAGTAGTTCTTAATCGTCTATTTCCCTCAGTCATATTCTCCTCTGTTGCCAGGGGATTCGCTCATGAGTTCATCTGACAAACTATCAAACGTCATAACACAGCTTATCCCCCTACCAACCACTTATGACCACACCCCTGTTTAAGTACTGTGTTGACACAGTACTGTCAATACGCTCATTGAGTCGTTAGGATAGCTATTACCGTTCAACTCCATAGCCTGTGACTGCCTCCTCATCCTTCTCTGACTCTGACAATCAGCCTGTCCAACTTGACTTAGATGACCCACCGACAGAAACTGCCGATTCAGGAGCAATGTTTCAAGCAGTTGGGGTAATCGTCGGCTCAATCGACATGTCCAGTGAGGACAAAATGAGCGTGGCGATAGGACAATCCATCTATCCATTGTTCTATGCTCCTAGCAAACGACGAGCCTTTGAAGCACTCAAAAAAGAATTAGAGGCAACTGGAAACACTACACAGAGATTAGTAGTTTATCCCAGAGTGATGCACTTCCCCAAGAGGGAACAGCCCCATTCAATAAGCTTTCAACTAGTTGGTTTTGACAAAGGAAGAAAAGAAGACGCTGTTTCAGGCGAACTCCAAGATTTTGAATTCAAACTCTCAGGATTGTGGCAATTTATCCCAGTTTGCTCAACTCCCTGTATCTCTGTTTTCCGAAACTTCACATCAGGAAGGCTGGAGTACATGAAACAATCTGAGCCAGCTCGTAAGGTGAAATATATGAAAGCTAGCCATCTACCTGTCATGTGGAAAGATGCCCCAATCAAACCGTTTAGGTTCAATCCCAAAGCAGATTATGACCAAGGACGCCCAGCTTTTGTATCTCTCAAGGCGAAGTTTTTGCCTCATCGAAATATCTTTGGGTATGAAGCACTACTAGCTCCACCACAAGAAAAAGCCCCTAAGTTTCTCAAAGCTTCTAAGGAGGACAAAGCCTTGGTACAGCAGAAGGCTAAGAAGAATCAAAACAAATTTCAAAGCCAACAAACACCAGCAAAAACAGCAGGAGCTACTGACAAAACAGTGCCTTCGGGTGAGGGTAAATCAAGCTTCCCATCTCCACCAAAAACTTTCAAAGAAAAGCCAAGACTTAAGAAGAGTGGCAACTAAGCCTGACACTTAAATAGCACTCGTTCCTACAATTTCATCAACTTACGCTCTCTGAAGATTGCCCAGTAAGCCAATAACAATCAACCTGCCACGCTACTCGGTAGAGATTCAGTAGCTTGTGGCAGGCTATTATCGTTATGCTGATTAGCAATTCACTTAATTGGTCGATTCTCAGACTGACTTGACTCTACTATTACAGTGGACTTTTCTCACAATCTACCTAAGTTTTTCCCTAGCACTGCCAATTCAGACAGTAGTCTTGGCTTTTATTTCCACCTCCAATGATTTGACATAACGAGATTTAAGCCAACCTTATTCTCTTTTGGGAAACGCTCAACACTTAGAGATTGTCAGTCGATTAGCGCAGGCGACACAGGCACTAATCTCAAGCGGGAAACAAGGAGTTTGTTGCTTGTTTTGTGTCTAAAATTTAGAGTAGCAGCCTTTTCTCCAGTGGTTAGTGGCAGTTTAATAAAGTTGACGACCTTTTACCTATGGCAACATTTTCGTTAAAGTTCTTCATCTAGCTTTGCTTGAGCCTTCTTAGTTGAGCCGCTATCTCCTCATCTACCAGTGGTGGAAGATATTGTTTCTTAGCATAGTCGAGTTAGCTTCGGCTCACTGTCTCAACCCCTCAGTTCCTAACTAGCTCTAACTTTTACTTAATTTTGTCTCCTTGTTGAAAAAAATTTAGTCACCTTAACTGGTGACGAAATGTCTACAATTAGAACAGTTTCATTGAGTTGGGAAACTATGTTAACTGCTTGGAAGCACTCATCTGACTCAAGTCATAGTCATGCAATTGTCATTGGCGGCGGCATCGCTGGCTTGCTAGCAGCACGAGTCCTCTCAGACTACTTCAGCCAGGTAACAATTGTCGAACGGGACCGTCTACCCGAACAACCCGTTCCTCGACGGGGAGTACCCCAATCCTATCAACTTCATGTATTGCTCACCCAGGGGTATCGGATTCTAGAGCAGCTCTTTCCCGGTTTAGAAGCAGAATTAGCTGAGCAGGGGGCTCCATGCATCGACTGGCTAGGTGATTGTCCCTTGCTGCTGGGGAATAACTGGGCACCTCGTTCTGCCTCTGACCTGCGTACCCGTGCATGCACGCGCAACT
>JAFASY010000011.1 GCA_019244235.1 Chroococcidiopsidaceae cyanobacterium CP_BM_ER_R8_30 | reverse complement strand
AAGAAGATGGTGTGGTTGATTTTGCGAAGCATCAACAATGGAATCATGAGGGGGGATGGAAAAATACTTTAAATAATCTGCGTTTAATTCTCCAGCCACTCTTAATGTTTTGGCTGGTTTATCCTTGGCTAGATATTTTTCCTAATTTCCATTTATTGCTTGGGTTCAATCAACTAATTAGCACGATGAATCAATTCAAATTCTTTTATTCTTCTGGATAATCTAGTTGATCTACTACTAGCATAACCCGGAAAGTGACAGAAGAGGGATATTCGGGTAAAAAGAAACGGCACACCCAAAGAGTGTCAGATTGTGCTGGAGTGGGACAGTGGCCTGATTATTTGCACCTTTTTTGGCAAAGGGCGACGACATGACTTCAAGCTCTATCAAGCTTCTGGAGTGCGTTTTGCACCTTTTACCGAAAGTTTGCAGGATAAAGGGTATCAAGGCATCCAGAAGTTGCATGCCAACAGTCGTTTACCGTACAAAAAGCCAAGAGGCGGGCAACTGACGTCGGTGCAAAAGGCAGACAATCGCGCTTTAGCTCGTCGCCGTGTGGTGATTGAGCAAGTCAACCGTTGCTTAAAAATCTTCCGCATTCTCGGCGAACGTTACCGCAACCGTCGTCGTCGCTTTGGCTTGCGTTGTAATCTGATTGCTGCACTCTACAACTATGAATGTGCTCACTCAGTTTGATGAGTTTAATTTGAAAGAGGTCTATTCCAGCGATGCTTGGTCAAAAGCCGTATTATTGGGCAACATGATCTGCCAGTCTTGCAAGGTTTGCACATCAACTACAGGGTTAAGAAATGCTCCATCAAGCAGGTGCCCTCCTGCTTTGCGATTGCTTGTCAGGAAATGAAGGTGATAGCCTGCTACGTTCACCTCCTTGAGATATTGTGGCAGGCGAAATCCCACTAATGTACCTGACACGTTTTGCAAGTCAAAAACAACCTCCTGCTGACTCACTACATCGTTTAACGGGCTATAAGGCGGTATTTGTTTGGGAACACTCCTCACTTTCAAGGAGGGAAAAGTCCCTCGTAAGCGAATTGCATAGGGTAAGTTTGATGTTGGCAACTGTTTGTCGATTTGCTGTTCCAATTCCTGATAAGTCATTTTTCCAGTCAAATGCAGCGATCGCTCTCTGCGAAAAAATGTGACAGCAGAAAATGGTGTTTTAGAATTATCTGTGACGGGATAGGCAACACCATCGGTTTTGATCTGATAAAACTTGCCATCAAGAATCACCATCTCTCCATCTAATTTCTCAAGAGTTCCCAGTCCAAAGTCTCCATGAGGTTTAAGCTCTGCTATCGTTGTGGCTCCCTGATACACTCCAACGTTTAAGGCTCCCAAGGTAGAAATCTGGAATCCTGTATGAGACTGGAGAAATTGTTGAGAGTAGACAGGTAAGACACTTACTAGAAGGGCAATCAGACACACCGCAATCCATAAATACCATTTTAGGTTCATTAGCTTCTCCTGGTACAGAACTTTCTGCTGATACTGTTTCTACAAGACAACCAACTTTAAAGATCGAAAATGCTGACAAAGAAACTAGGACTGAATAGCTATTATTGGAGGAGGCTATAACTAGTTGGAAAGTAGGAGTAAAGAAATAGCTTGTGTTCCTAGGCACCCAAGCCTACATAATATTTTTTTGATTGAGAAAGCCGATTTAACTTTGGGGTGTGATAGGTAATAGAACAAAAAACCGTTTTCAACTGCTTGCAGATACTCTTGGTTAGTCAGGAAATCAGATGAGAGCCGATTAACTTTCACTGCACTCAAGATAAGATCTAAAGCACCAAGTTGTTGGTGACGATGAGCTGTAATTAGATCTCCATGACTCGGAATACCTTGTCGGGATAAGCCACCTTGATAAGCAAGAGATACAAGACCAAAAGGTGAAGTCTCTAAGCGAGGAACTAAACTTTTCATGATTGTTGCTCCTAAAAATTGAAAGTAATACTTGCCGTTCTTTAAAATCTCCTCATAGTGTATTGCCTTGGCTGAGCAGTCTTAGACTGCTCCATATCCTATACTGTATGCATTAGATTCTCCTGGTTCTAGCTATCTGAAGTATACTAAGTTCCAATGCTTGACTACTTTCAGATTCTTACGACAATTTATCAGATTCTTATGGTTCTAGCAAACCCGCTCTGGTGTCAAGTTAGTTAGGCGTTTGAAGCTTTATGTCAGATAGCTTTGACTAGAAGTCTCTGAATGAGCAGGGCTTGGATGTTCACCATTTCTTGCTACTAAACAGGTGAGTAACTCCTTCTTTGGTAAAGCCGGAGCTAGGAATGGAATGGAGTGAGAAAGAATTGTTGCACTGAACGAAGTAGAGAATGGCAGTCAGTGCTAAAGCAATGCCAATCCGTTTAGCAAAGATATAGATTTGTGACTTTTGATGTCGAGTCATGACGTTTTTATATGCTTAAGGTGCTTGGGATAAATAGAGTCATTACGAAGATAAATCCGTATTGGATTCTCCTGGTTCCGTCTAAAGTGTATTGAGTTCCAATCCTTGACTTCTTTCAGATTCTTGCAACGTTTCGTCAGATTCTTATGTTTCTAACAATCTTGTTTTGGCATTTTTCAAGTTAGATGTTTAAAGCATTGAGTCAACGTTCTCAAACGAGGGAACCTTTGGGAGAACGTTAACTTCTTCAATGTAGCCGTAGCTCAAGTTATTGAGAAGCAAGAAATACTATCAATAAGTACCAATGGGCAAGCGGTACTAAAACAAAATGACCGTGGAGGGGATATATAGCGGACGTCGCTACCCAATAAGCAGAGAAATCTGATAGCAATCTTAGAAAGCTTTCATTATAATGCAAGAGCAATTTGACACCAGGGATCTGTTTAAAATGGCGGAGGTTTCGTGTAACTAATATGGCTTGATTCGCCAAAGCAATACTGGCAATCGGCAAATCGGCTCGTCCTATTTTTTGTAGCTTGGGGATAATACGCAGTCGGTCTTTGACCAGATAGACCCACATAAAAAGTGCTATGCCGCCGCTCAACCCGTCTCGGTTCTTTGACACAGCAGACATATTTCTGCACGCCCTTTTGTTTGATTTCTCCACCTGGAGAATGGCAGCTGTATGGGCAATGACTATCAACAAAATTTGGTATTTAGCCTTTTGCTGCTCTTATCACCCCGTCAGCAAATAATAGACTAATTTCGACTATAGATAGCTGCATGCTTGCACTTGACATTGCTCTTGTGTATTAATAGTGCAGAAGGGCACTAACACTGCTTAATGACCACCTATCGATAAACCTGACAGTAAGAAGCCAAGTAATTAGGTCGAGTCCCTCTTGGTGTTGCTACCGCCAAGAAGTGCTTGTACAACTGTCCAAAAGGTCCACAAGAATGCTGCTCCTAAGAGGAATAGCACTAAGAGACTAGCAAGTGCAGAAAAGGGTGAAGTAAAGAACAGGAGTAACCCTACAAACAACAGAATCGTCACCACTGCCTTATTCATACGTGCCGCCAAATCAACGCTTTCTACTCCGAGCCTAGCAAGATATGGAAGAATCTTGCCCCACTCAAAAGACAGAAAGCATTGTAGTTTTTGTATTACTTTGTGATTATGGGGACTGAACTACCAAACAAATCAGCATCTATCCGTACCCGACGCGCTATAGTCAAATTGCTTAAGCAGGAGGGACCGATGGACCCCAGTGCTCTTACCTCTCTCTCGCCTGACTATCTCGGCAACGGCAGTTTGTCAGCATCTGTATGCATTGCAGAAAGAGCATTTAGTTACCTACCAATTGAAACGTACCGAGAGCAATTGCCCAAAAGCGGCTCACTTTGGCAGCAATTGGAAGGTCTAGCAGTGCTGCGGACGGATGAGGGTTATAGTGAAGTTCAGTCTAACAGTTGAAGTAATTAACCAACATCAGCAATCTTAACCTGGGCTCTGACGCTAGCTGCGGAATCCAGTTGCAATCCTGCAAGGGCGATCGCCTCAGCTTCAGTTACTGTCAATTGAGTTATTGCTTGCTTAAGTGCAGGGATAGCCTGGGGATTGAGACTCAACTCATCCAGTCCCAACCCTAGCAAAATCGGCACTGCTAGGGGGTCAGAAGCTAGTTCTCCACACAGTCCCACCCAGATCCCAGCTTCATGTCCAGCTTGGACAGTTTGATGCACCATCCGCAATACTGCTGGGTGCAAAGCATCAGCCAAACCAGCCACTTGTGGATTAGTGCGGTCTGCCGCCATAATGTATTGGCTTAAATCATTGGTACCAATACTGAAAAAGTCCACAAGAGCTGCCAACTGATCGGCAATCACGACAGCCGACGGAACCTCCACCATAATCCCTACTTCCATCGCTTCATCAAAGGAAATACTAGCCTGACGTAGTTCAGCCTGCGCTTGTGCCCAAATTGCCTTAGCTGCCTGTACCTCTGCCACAGTTGCAATCATGGGAAACATCACCTTGATTTGGTGTCCAGGACTGGCTCTCAAGATCGCTCGCAACTGAGTTTTGAAGATATCCGCTTGATCTAGACAGAAACGGATGCCGCGCCAACCTAGAAAGGAGTTAGCTTCCTGCTGCAAACCCAGATAGGGAAGTGGCTTGTCACCCCCAACATCCAATGTGCGAATGATTAACGGACGAGTCCCCATCATCTGAGCGATTGCCTGATAGACTGCTAGTTGCTCGTCTTCACTAGGAGCGGTTGTTCGATCTAGATAGAGGAATTCAGTGCGGAACAGCCCAACTCCTTCTGCACCCAGATTCAGAGCCACATCGGCATCAGCTAGCCCACCAATATTGGCAAGTACAGTAACTCTCCTACCATCACGGGTTACAGCTGGATGGTGAGCTATGTCTCGCGCTTGCTGTTGGGTAGCTTCCCAGGCATCACGCTTAGTCTGAAGTGCCGCTAAGGTATCTGGCTCTGGTTTCACCCATACCTTTCCATTCTCACCATCTAGTGCCAGTAGGGTATCATTAGGCAAGTTTAATACCTCCAACCCTACACCGACAACAGATGGAATCCCTAGCGTGCGTGCCAAAATTGCACTGTGGGACGTTGCACTGCCGAGCGAGGTACAGATACCTAACACCTTTGTAGGGTCTAGCTGCGCTGTCTCAGAGGGAGTCAGATCCGTTGCCACCAAAATAGCTGGTTGGGGCAGATTTAGGGGAGTGGGGTCAATACCCGCTAGCTGTCGTAACACCCACTGCCCTAAATCTATCATGTCAACAGCCCGCTCCTGCATATAAGGGTCTTCAAGAGTGCGGTAGGTAGTAACGACCTTGTTAATTACAGCTTGCCACGCATCATCAGCACTCAATCGCTCCTCAACAATGGCTTTACGAGCTGGCTCGACGAGAAGTGGATCTTTCAAAGCAAGCAATTGTGCATTGAAAATGGCAGCTTCATGTTCACCAATTCGGGCAGCAGTTTGCTTTTGCAATGTCTGAATTTCCTGTTGGGCAGTTCGAAGCGCTACCTGCAAACGCCTCCATTCAGTCTGGACATCCTCTACAGAGCGTTTCTGTTTTGAGGGAGTTGGGTGATATAGGACGATGGGTGCGATCACCACACCTGGAGAGGCTGGAATTCCAGAGAGTTCACCATGTAAGGGCGAACCTGTCTGTACATCCTCTTTAATTTGAGCTGCTGGTTGGGACTTCTTCGCCGTATCGTCTTCACCAAAGTTGGCTTCAATTAACGCTTGCAATGCAGCTAGTGCTTCATCCGCATCAGAGCCTTGAGCTACGATCTTAACCTCGTGTCCTTGTCGCGCACCTAACGTTGCTACCTGGTTAATGCTCAAAGCATCAACATATTCAGTGTTTTTAGTCAAGTTTCGCACCCGGATTTGGGACTGAAAATCGGCTGCTGTCGCAACGAACCGTGCGGCTGGACGGGCATGTAGTCCTAACCGATTGCGGATAGTCAGGCGGATCTCTTTAGTTTTTTGTTTCTCACCCGTAGTCTGTTGTTCATTGCCACTGACTCCTGATGATGGACGACTGTCTATACCCAATTGAGCTGCTTTGGCTGCCAGGGCACTGCGTGCTTCGGTGATGACTTGTTCAATGTCACTACCACTTGCCGCCTGAACTGCCGCCGCGATCGCACCTTCTACCAGGGGGGCTTCACACAGATACACCTTAGCCCGCTGCTCTTCTGGTAAAAACTCCAGAGCCATTTCAGCACTCATCAAGGCACTGCCCAAATCCATCAAGACAACGACGCCTTCACCGCTGTAAACTGATGTGATCGCCTGGTGAACCTGGATTGCGTCTGTGCCAAGCGGGTTCTCTGGATCTTCAATTCCTCCAGCAACAGCAATGGGGACTTTGCCCTGAGCCATTTGCGCGGCCAGTTCCCGCACTCCTTCAGCAAGCTGTTTACTGTGAGAAACAATAACAATTCCAACCACGGCAACACATTAACCTTTTAGAGAAGCTTCTGCTCACCAAGTTACCTTATCTGAGGAGAGTTTATAGGGAGCATTCGAGGATATGAGCGTTATGGCTTGTTCTTTGCTGAAGCAATCGGCTATCGAATCAACCCTGAAGATGGTTCAAGCACTCCGTTATTCTATGGAGAGATAAAAATTGATGCAGAGAATCGATACAACGTCATCCCCCGCACTCGACCCAGCCAAGAGTGACTGGAATTTTGTTGAAGTCTGGATTGACCCAATGCTGTCTCCTCCCTACATCTTGTTATTGTTGGGTGATCCATCCGGAAGTTGCCATGTGCGTGATCCGGCTAAGGGTTATAAAGTTGTGTTTAGTAGCGCCACCTATGATGAAGCTCAAACATGGTTGCTAGAGGATGAATATGAACCGATTGAAGGGCGGCTTTCAGCATCGGAGTTAGAGGTAATGTAGCAGAGCTAGCAGTGAGAGGGCAGGGCTAACAATCCAATGCGGATAGTCAGGCGAATTTCTGCATCCCACTTACCCCAGATGATTTGCACAAAAAGTTCAGATTACAATCCTGGCAAATCCCTGCGACTTTATTGGCATGAACCAAACGCCCTTACTTAAACAACCAAGCGATCAACGTATTACCTATCATGAGCGATCGTGGGAGCAGTTCAAGCTCATTCAAAAAGGCTTTGAAGGCGCTTCTGGAGTGCGTTTGTCGTTTTACGCTGGAACAATTGAAATCCTCATGCCAGGACGTGAACACGAATTTTTTTCGCGCATTATTGGCTATTTAGTGATGACATTCTGTTTCGACAAGGGCATTCGCTGCGTCCCTACAGGATCTATGACGCAAGAGAAAGAAGGGGTTAGCTCAGTCCAAGTAGACGAATCCTATTGCATCGGTAGCTCTAAGCCATCGCCCGATTTATCAATTGAAGTTATCTTTACCAGTAGTGGGGAAGCTAAATTAGCCAAGTACCAAGCGATAGGGTGCCTGAAGTATGGTTTTGGGAAGATGGGGGCTTCACGCTCTATCATCTATACGGCAGTAGTTACAAGCGAATTCAATGAAGTCAGTTAAAAGGCTTAGAGGCACTAGATATATCCCTACTAAGCCGTTGTGTGTTGCTTGCAGAAACGAACGAGATTGAAGGAATCGCAGAATTTCGTAGGACAATTTAGGTTTTCGATTAAACTAAGAAGCTGCAAACGCAGATACACACAGATGAACGCGGATAAACGCAGATTTATCTGCGTTTATCCGCGTTCATCTGCGTTTGCAATCCCCACTTACCCAACCAATTCCAAAGCACGTTTCGTAAGGTTATCAGCCGTCAATCCATTCAACGCCATCAATTCAGCTGGGCTTGCTGTCGTCTCCCCACGCTTCCAGGCAAAGGTATCCCTTTTAGCGGTACTCCGCAGCATAATAGGTTCCAGCATCCCGCTCGCCCCAGCTGTCACCCCAATCAGGGCATCACCACCAAACAGTTCTTCAAACCCAGAATCATCTAAGAAATTGCCATCAGGTTCAGCACAACTATCCCATGCCACATCACTGGGACGGTAGAGGCGGCGGGGATTGACAACTGACACAATCCGTACACCCACTTCCTGGGCTTCTAAATAAGCGGCAGCCTCAAACACTGGCATCAGCACCATGTCCCCCACTACAGCAAAGACAACTGTCTTACTGCCAGACACCTCCTGTAGTGTGATCGCGCCTGCCTCAATTGCTTTGCGAGTCTGCTCAAACGTTGTCCGAATCGGTAGTGGTGACTTACTAGCAGTTATCACTATCCCCTTGTTTTTAGTCGTTGACGCCCACTCATATGCCACTTGAATACTATTAGCATCGGGTGGGAATAGAGGAAAGACATTACCATTCCGCATCATAGCGGCAAAATAAGCTTCAATTTCAGGGCGCTGGTGAGTCCAGCCGTTACGTCCTTGCTCTAATGCCCCGGCTGTGAATAGGGTAACAGTCGATGGAGTGGGGCGACGCAACTCTGCCATGGCTTGTGTCACCGTCTGCCAGATGGGTAAACCATTAACCGCAAAGGATTCATAGGAACACCAAAGGGTACGACTACCCATCAACGCTGAGCCTGCTGCTAGTCCAGCACAGGCATCTTCGCTAAGCGGCTCGTAAACTTGTCCAGCTGGGTTTTGATTGTAGAGAGGATCGGCTGTGGGGTGAATGATTTTAAGCGCCTGATTGATATTAGCGATCCCAGAAGCTTCGTTACCATCAGCATTGGTGACGAGGAAGGTGTGATCGCTCTCTCCCACCTTGGCTACCAGCCGTCCCATAGCTGTTGTTGCTACCTTTGGATCACCACCTACAGGATATTCTTCTAGAGGCAATTTTCCCAAGTCTGGTAGCGATAATATTGATTCTGTCACGGCAACGCGACTTGCAGGACCACCTCCAGCCCGTTCAAAGTTAGTGCGCACCAGCTTCCAGGCAGCAGGAGCTAAGGCACGGGACTTCAGAGCCTCCACAATTTGAGGGCTCTCTAAGGTGTCTTTGGCATAAAGGTTATGAGATTTGGCACCTAGAGCGTGAACTCCTGCTCCCTTCAACTGTTTCACTATGAATGCTGTGAGCTTGCCATTGAGAGCTGACTGAGCGGCTTGGTTTGCTGCTGCAAGAACTGCCTTAGTAAATTCCAGCCGCTTTTCTAGGGAAAAAGCAGTACTGTCAGCGTAGTCACCAGGTTGATTTTTGTCGTCGAAGTCTTTAGCATCCACAAGAACAACTTCCTCAAACCCGTTACCGCGCCAATATTCCAGCATCTCTGGATTGGTCTTAGTGGAAACCATGCTATGGTGTTCCTGACTGAAGCCGTTCCACACCAGCACAGGCAAAAAGTTAGTCACGCCAGGATAGGCAGTATGGAAGTGAGCCATACTACTCATCACATAAGGTTCACCCAAGCCCCCATCACCGACAGTAAAGGGAAAGAGCTTATCAGGATGGAGTCGGGCTGCTGCCATAGCAAAGTGCTGTCCTTGCCCCAGAGGACCAGCTGGTGCGAGAATGCCGGGAATATAGCCAGAGAGGTGTCCTAGTAGCCCGTGTTTTTCTCGGTAGTGATCGCGTAGTTGTTGCACTGTCGCAATCCCCATATCTTCTAGGGAGCGATCGAGGAACATAGCGCTGTAAAACCCAGGAGCATGATGCCCAACTTCGGTGATAATGTTCTTATAACCCAGCATGACTAAGGCAGCATAGGCTTCGGCAACGCTCGCAAATCCACCAGGGTGTCCAGAGGCTTTAGTAGCAGTAATTTGCAGGGTAAGGTAGCGTAAGGCATCAGCAGCAAGTAGAGTTTGGAAAACAGCAGCCGGATCTGCCTGATCGCTAATTGCAACACTATTTTCAGCAACTACTGGTGTTTTGCCATAAGCCTCAAATCCAGGTAGAGTTTCGCCAAAATACTGAATTCCTTCGCTAAAATCTGGAGTTGCTAATTTTGCCTCTTGGGTCGATGCAGTCATGCTGAGTTTCCTTTCTAGTCAGAGTAAATATACTGCCTGGAGTAATTTAACAATTATTTTACAAGCGTATGGTAGCAAAATGTATTATTTCTACTTTCTAAGTAGATTAGGTAATTGAATAGACACTTTTAATATTTTCTAAATTTACTAGAACATATAGCAGTCCTATTTGATTTGTGGATAGTATCGTTTTTAACGAACTGCAGAGACACAGAGGACACGGAGTAGGGTTTCCGACTAATCTAGGATGCTCTATTAATGAAGAAAATCAAGCAGATAGTGTTTGTAATTAATGACCAACTAATCGAGTAGTCCGTATTCTAATTAAGATTAGGACTAACAACAAGTCTCAATAGCAAAAATCCATAGCAGGTCGTGTAGGAGTTTAAGTTTTCCTCTGTGTCCTCTGCGTCTCAGCGGTTCGTTAAAAAAAGTGAGATAAAATCATGAGAAGAAGATTTAGCCAAGAAACAGTTTACAAGCCGAATGAAGTTACCTGCTGGTCCCCAAACACCATTTTTGCTGCAAACACTTCACTTGATTGCTCAGCCTACTAGATTTCTAGATAATTGTGCCGAACGCTATGGAGATACATTTACCTTGCGTGCACTTGGTTTAAATTCTCCACCAGTGGTATTTTTTAGCCATCCACAGGCAATTCAAGAAATCTTTGCCCTGCCTGCAAAGCAATTAGATTTCAGTAAAGCTACCCATGTTTTTCAACCATTAATGGGAGCAAAGAGTGTGATTTTGCAGCAGGGGCGATCACATCAGCGACAGCGCCAGTTATTGCTGCCTCCCTTTCATGGTGATCGCCTGAAAACATATGGGCAATTAATTTGCCAAATCACTGAAAAAGTCACAGCCGAGTGGCAGGTGGGTGCATCAATCTCGATTCAGCAGTTTATGTCAGATATCACCCTGCAAATCATCTTGCAGGTTGTTTTTGGTATCAACCCTGGTTTGCGATACCAACAGTTGCAAAAATTGCTGAGTTCGCTGCTAGAAGATGTTACAACTCCTCTATACTCCAGCCTATTTTTCTTTCCACCTCTACAACAAGATTTAGGGGCGTGGAGTCCTTGGGGACACTTTTTACGACGCCGAAAGCAGATTGACAACCTAATCTATGAAGAGATTGCGCAACGGCGGTTGGAAACTGATAAGCGTACTGATATTCTCACTATGCTAATCTCAGCATACGACGAGGACGGACAGCAGATGACAGATGTTGAGTTACGCGATCAATTAGTCTCGCTGTTACTGCTGGGTTACGAGACAACAGCTGCTGCCTTAGCATGGGCATTTTACTTAATTCACTCAACAGCTCCCGTCCTTGAGAAGCTGAGGCAGGAACTAGAACCCTTAGACGAGGTCAATCCTGAGTTAGTTGCCCACCTCCCCTACCTTACTGCAGTCTGTCAAGAAACGCTGCGAATTTATCCCATTGGTTTAATCTGCGTGCCTCGGATGGTGCAAGAGCCCTTGCAGGTGATAGGCCATAATTTTGATACTGGTACACTCCTAGTGCCGTGCATCTATCTAGCTCATCGACGAAAAGCAGTGTATCCAGAGCCAGAGCAGTTTAAGCCAGAGCGATTTTTAAAATGCAAGTTTTCACCATACGAGTATTTACCCTTTGGTGGTGGTAGTCGCGGTTGTATTGGTATGGCATTCTCGATGTATGAGATGAAACTTGTGCTAGCCACAATTTTATCGCGCTTTAAGCTGTCATTAGCTAGCAAAAGCCATGTTCAACCTGTGCGTCGCGGCATTACCATTGTTCCTTCCAAAGCCAGTTATTTAGTTAAACTCTGCTAATTCCTTTACATAGGGAGTTTCATCTTAAATTCTGTGCCTTGAGTAGCGTTCAGTTCAATAGTACCTCCAATCTGATTCATTAAGCTGTTAACTAGTTGCAATCCTAGTGATTCCGTATTTCTAAAGTCAATACCTTGAGGAAAACCTATGCCATTATCACTGATAATGAGCGCAATTCTATCGTCACTTTCTACATAGAATTCAATACAAATCTCACCAGATCTACCCTCCGGAAAGGCATGTTTCAAAGAATTCAAAACAAGTTCGTTGATAATTAAACCACAAGGAATTGCCAAATCTAAACCAAGGAGAACTTGCTCAATATTTACTTTGAGATCAACTTTAGACGAATTGACTTCATATGAACACACTAAACTAGATACTAAGTCTTGGATATACTCACAAAACTCAATTCGCGCCAAATCTTTGGATTGATAAAGCTTCTCATGGATGAGAGCCATTGATTCAATCCGGTTCTGACTGACTTTAAAAATCTCTAAGTCTCGTTGATCGTGAATATAGTCTGTTTGAAGATTAAGCAGGCTGGAGATAATCTGTAGATTGTTTTTAACCCGGTGATGAATTTCTTTTAGCAGCACTTCTTTCTCAATGAGTGATGCTCTTAGCTGCTCTGTACTAACCCGCAGCGCTCCTTCAACTCGATGACGTTCGGCAATTTCAGATTGCAGCGATTCATTGATTTTTGTCAACTCAGCAGTCCGCTTCTGCACCCTAACTTCTAGTTCATCATTAACCTGACTCAGCCTTTTTTCACTTTCCCTAAGTTTGGCGTTGACTGCGGCAAGTTGTACCGCTTGTTGTTCCACCTCTGCTGTCTTTCTCCACAGATCAACAAATACCGCAACCTTAGATGACAAGATTTCTGACTCAATTGGCTTGAACAGGTAATCCACTGCTCCTAGGGAATAACCTCTGAACACATGAGTATTGATTGTACTGAAGGCAGTTAGGAAAATAATTGGGGTATGCCGCGAACGTTCTCGCTCTCGAACTAACCTTGCTGTTTCAAACCCATCTATTCCTGGCATTTGAACATCGAGCAAAATCACAGCAAAATCCTGCTTGAGCAGACATCGCAGTGCTTCCTCTCCAGAACTTGCCTTGACTAGATTCTGTCCAAGACTTTCCAAAATCGCCTCTAAAGCCAGTAGATTCTCTGGGCGATCGTCAACTAAGAGAATATTTACTTTCTGTTCCAGCTGCATGTTCTCACTAAGAGCACGAGATAACAAAGTACGACGTTTCCAGTCAGGGTAATGTCTCAAATAGCAAAGTCCAGCCTACTATGTATCAATATCTCTAGGGAAATCTTTCACTTTGTTTAGGATATCCATACTGGTCGATTATCGCCACCGTAGATATACCAGTGGGAATTAGACCATAATGCGGATACGCCACAGAGAGTTAACCATCTACAGTAAGCAGTGACAGGGTATAGGAAAGCATTATGATGTCAGATGATCTCCGGCTGGAGGAGCAGGTACTCTCGCAAGCAGCTGCAATCGGTCTATCTAGTCAATTAGATGGAGTAGAAAGCATAGATGTAGATGTCCGCACCGATCTGCTAAAGATAGTTCAGGGACAAGCTGATTCAATCTCGCTTGTCGGTCAGGGTTTAGTTATACAGAAAGACATCCGGGTGCAGGAGATAGAACTGCAAGTCGATCGGGTTGCAATTGCTCCTTTAAGTGCTCTGCTTGGCAAAATTGAATTGAATGAGCCACTAGATGCTGATGCTCGTCTTCTGTTGACAGAAGAAGATATCAACCGGGCGCTCAACTCAGATTACATCCATAGCAAAATCAAACCCCTAGAGTTGGAAGTAAAGGACCAGCCTGCTGTACTCTTGGAAATGCAACAGATGGAATTGCACCTACCCGGTGAGGGCAGGATGATATTTAATGGCAAGATGTTGATGCACCAACAGAACGAATCGCAGCAAGTCAGTTTCACTTCTGCTTTTCTCCCCCGTACTCTCTCACAACCCGTCATACTAGAGAACTTTCAATGCCTTGAGGGCGGGGGAACTTCACTAGAAATCACGCTTGCCATGCTGACCAAGATCAGGGAATTGGTGAATTTACCTTACTTTGACCTAGAGACGATGATACTGCAAATCAAGGATCTAGAGGTTCATCAAGGTAGTCTAATAATTCATGCCGCAGCTCGTATTAGGCAACTCCCCTCTGTGTAGTTGCCCCTTTCTCTAGCTGGCGACGGATAATAGACTTTTTAGCTTGTTTCTAAGATTAAGGATACGATGTTCTTGGAGCTGCAGACATGCAAGCGTATGATGTTGTCATAATTGGAGCAGGACACAATGGGCTAGTATGTGCAGCCTATCTGCTCAAGGCTGGGTATAGCGTTCTGCTGCTGGAGAAGCGTTCAGTTCCTGGTGGTGCCGCGACGACCGAGGAATCTTTGCCAGAAGAAGCCCCTGGATTTAAGTTCAACCTCTGCGCAATCGACCATGAGTTTATTCACTTAGGACCAGTGGTCGAAGAATTAGAGCTAGAAAAGTATGGCTTGAAGTATCTTTACTGCGATCCTGTTGTCTTTTGTCCCCATCCTGATGGGAAGTACTTCTTAGGTCACAAATCTCTTGAGAAAACCTGTACAGAGATTGCCCGATATAGCGAACGGGATGCAAAGAAGTACGCTGAATATACAGAATACTGGCAGCGGGCTATTGGTGCAATGATTCCCATGTTCAATGCACCACCGAAGTCAGTTTTGGATATAGTTGGCAACTATGATGTTCAAAAGCTGAAGGATTTATTTTCCGTTATTGGATCTCCTAGCAAGACACTGGACTTCGTGCGCAATATGCTGACTAGCGCTGAAGATATCATTAACGAGTGGTTTGATTCCGAGTTTCTCAAAGCTCCTCTGGCACGTCTCTCTGCTGAACTTGGTGCCCCTCCCTCCCAAAAAAGCCTGGGAATTGGCTCTATCATGATGGCAATGCGCCATAACCCTGGTATGGCTCGACCCCGTGGTGGAACTGGAGCCCTTGTGCAAGCGTTGCTAAACTTAGTTAAGAGTCAAGGCGGCGTGGTCCTTACCGATCAGCAAGTAGAAAGAATTTTGGTTGATGATGGACGTGCTGTCGGAGTTCGAGTTGCCGGAGGCACAGAGTATCGCGCTACTAAAGGTGTGATCTCAAACATTGATGCCAAGCGAGTATTTTTACAACTGCTGGAACCCGGTGATGTCAATGGACTCGCTCCTGAGCTGCACGAGCGTTTAGAGCGTCGCATTGTGAATAACAATGAAACTATTCTCAAGATTGACTTGGCATTAGAAGAACCGCTACGTTTTGAACATCACAACCACCGAGATGAGTACTTAATTGGCTCTGTTTTGATTGCTGATTCGGTGAGACATGTAGAAATTGCTCATAGTGCCTGTACGGTTGGTGATATTCCCGATGCCGACCCGTCCATGTATATAGTGATGCCTACGATGCTCGATCCTTCGATGGCTCCGCCAGGTAAGCATACACTTTGGATTGAATTTTTCGCTCCCTATCAGATTGCTGGCAAGGAAGGAACCGGATTAAGGGGAACGGGTTGGACTGATGAGCTGAAAAATAAAGTTGCCGATCGGGTCATTGATAAACTGGCAGATTATGCCCCTAACGTGAAAAACTCAATAATTGCTCGACGGGTAGAAAGTCCGGCAGAACTGGGAGAAAGGTTGGGAGCTTACAAGGGGAACTACTACCATATCGATATGACACTCGATCAGATGGTATTCTTCCGTCCCTTGCCTGAAATAGCTAACTACAAAACCCCGATTGAGGGGCTATATCTAACTGGTGCAGGAACGCATCCAGGTGGCTCAATTTCAGGAATGCCAGGACGTAATTGCGCGCGGGTATTTTTGCAGACACACCAACCATTTTCCCAAAAGCTGAGGGAAGCAGGGAATTCTGTTAGAGAGACCTTAGAATCTGTACTCAGAATTAACTAAAGGAAAGGCAGAGGGCAGAAGGCAGAAGGAAATCCCTGCCCCTTATCCCCAAAATGCCCAATGCAGCTCACTGGGGGACCAACGGGTAGCCTTGCGGTTACAGGCACCCACTGAAATACTTTCAGTGGCTCACGAGTCAGGTAGGGTTTGAATTCCCACAATTTGGGCTCCTTCTGCCCTCAACAGAGCTGCCTTCTACCTTCACTAAATTCTGCCTTTGTACTGAAACAATGTCATCCTTACTAGGGAAGCTAAGCAAGAGTGAAAACTGTTGCACTAGAGTAGAGTATTACCAGTGCTGTAGCCATGACAGACCAGGTTTTAATTCTTGGAGGTCGGGGACGAATTGGCAGTAGCGTTGCCCAAGACATTGCCACTCATACACAAGCGCAGATTACGATTACTAGCAGAAAACCAAGTGCTGGGTTAGCGCTCAGCAAACAACTGGGACCACAAGTGGAGTTTTTGACGCTAGATTTAGCAGACGTGGCAGGGCTGAAAGCTGCGATCGCGGCTGCTAATCTGGTTATCCACTGTGCTGGTCCCTTTCACTATCGCGATACGAGCGTCCTGAGAATCTGCATTGAACATGGCGTTAACTACCTTGATGTCAGCGATCATCGTTCATTTACTCGTAAAGCTCTAGACTGTAGTTCTGCAGCCAAGGCAGCCGGAGTTACAGCAATTGTGAATACAGGTATCTTTCCTGGCATTTCTAACAGCATGGTGCGGCAAGGTGTTGAACAAATAGATCAACCGGAACGGATTCACCTCAGCTATTTGGTATCAGGATCGGGAGGCGCTGGAGTTACGGTCATGCGCACAACATTTCTGGGGCTGCAACAACCGTTTCAAGCCTTGATTGATGGTCAATGGCAATCTGTGAAACCATATAGCAATCGCGAAACCGTTACGTTTCCAGCTCCTTACGGTCCATCTCATGTCTATTGGTTTGATATGCCAGAGGCTTTTACCCTCCCTGACACCTTTCCTGTTAAGACTGTGATTACCAAGTTTGGCTCAGTCCCCGATTTTTACAATCACCTCACCTGGATAGCAGCCCACTGGTTCCCTAAGCAATTGATGCAGCAGCGCAGCAGCATCGAATTTTTAGCTCATGTCAGCCATTTTATGACTGATGTTACCAATCAATTCAGCGGTATTGGGGTAGCAATTCGCTCTGAAGTTAGTGGAAAAAAATCTGGTCGAGATGCTAGTTATTGCTCGACATTAGTACATGAAAATACAGCGATCGCTTCTGGTTATGGCACTGGCAGTATTGCTCAACTGCTGCTAGATGGAAAACTCAAAAAACCTGGTGTTTGGCCTGTTGAACAAGCTTTGCCTACAGATTTATTTGAGCAAACTCTGGAAGAGCGAGGGATTAGGTTACAGCAAGAATGGCTACTTATGTAGCCTTAATATATCTTGCGATAGAAGTTCTAATTGTAACTAGGCACGTAAGATGCCTCTTAAATAAGAAAACCAGGAGAAAACATCAATGCAACAAGCCATATCGACTTTAGGGCAAAGATTACGGAAAAGTATTTTCAATTTAGGTCTGGTATGTTTAATCTGCCTGTCAAGTATTTTTATTTTCATTGCTACACCAGCTCATGCGACAACTGTTGAAGAACTGAAGCTGACACCTCCAGACCAAATACCAACATCAGAAGAAAAGATAGAACGTGCCTATGAGTTCGGTGAAGGGGCAGGTTTGCTGGAGGAGGCAAAGCAGGAATCAGGCAAGGCATCTAGACTCACTAATCCTAAAGGCAAGGCAAATATAAAGAATGTAAAATCTGCTGAAGAAGCAGATCGCCAGTCGAGGTTGGGAGATAAGGCGCGGAAGTTGGTTGAAAAAGTAGCCAAGTAAGAACAATAAGCCTGTTAATGTCTATTTTTTGAGGCTTGCAAACAAAACGCTTTTTGGTAGCTACCTTTTGCCTGCTTTGTTACTCAAAATTGCCGATTGAACCATGCCCAGAATTGGCAAGGACTCGCTCCTCGCTAATTCTTCCATATCGCTGCCTAGCCTAATTTCAGAGGGACGAAGCGTATACAAACGGGAGAGAGTAAGTTTAACGAATGAGCCGTCTGTATCAAACTGCCATTCTTAGGAGCAATCTGGAAAAGTCTGATATTGTTTGAGTCTTGATTGGCAGCCAACAACCATTTACCACTTGGATCAATAGTGAAGTAGCGGGGCGTTTTCCCTCCACTTGCGACCCAATGAAGAGGTGTCAAACTTCCATCGTTAGGATTGATGCTGAACTCCACGATGCTGTTGTCCCCTCGGTTCGACACATACAAGAATCTACCTTTCTCATCCACTGCTATCTCTGCCGCGCTGTTATTGCCGATAAAATTCTTGGGAAGAGTCGAGACTGTCTGTTTCTGCTGCAGCGTTCCTCGATCTGAGTCGTAGGCGTAGACGGTTACCGTCGAACCCATTTCACTCAGCAAATACAAAAACTTGCCGGAGGGAGCGAAGGCGAAGTGCCTTGGTCCCGAACCAGGATCTATATTGACAAATGGGGGAGTGGCTGGTGTCAGAGATCCACTGTTAGAGTCAAAGCGATATACCAGTAACTTATCGATTCCAAGATCTGCCACTAGTACAAATCGGTTGTCTGGAGTTACTTGTACGAAATGAGTATGAGGTCCGGCTTGGCGCTCCGGGTTGATGCTTGACCCAACATCTTGCACAAACGCTGTGTGAGAACCAAGTCGACCATCATTGCCAAGCGAGAATACTGCTACGCTCCCACTGTTATAGTTCGCGACTATCAGGTGTCGGGCTGACTTATCCAAAGACAAGTGTGTCGGACTGCTGCCAAGCGAAGAAACCTGTTGCAGCAGTTTTAGCTTGCCTGACTCTCGGTCGATTGCAAACGCACTGATCGCGCCAGTTGGCTCATTATGGTACATTTCAAGCTCATTTACGGCATACAGAAATCGACCTTTCGGATCGACCGCGAGAAAAGACGGATTGTCCGTTGATGCTGCTAGACTAACCGAACTTGATTCACCAGTAGTCGGGTTGAATCGATAGGTGTAGATGCCCTCGCTTCCTTTCCCAGTGTAGGTTCCAACATATACTCGGTATTGGAAATCAGCAGGTTCACTGTTAGTGACAGTAACAATGACGAGCAGAACGAATAGCAGTAGACAAATCAGTCGGAAAAGTCGATGTCGTCGTATGTTTTCTGCAAAAAAATTCATTATTTTGAATTATGATAGTTGACTTTGCGCTCGAAGCGGAGAGAAATGAAGGGAAAAAACCTTTCGACGCTATTTATTAAGCCTGCTTGGTTCGGTTCCGTCCAATTATGATGATGACGATAGCTGCCATAATGGCGACCTTGCCAATCGCGATTGTGATGGGTGCTAGTTCTGAAGTCCGCCGTCCCCTGGGTATAGCAGTAGTTGGCGGACTACTATTTTCTCTGTTATTAACCCTGTATATCACTCCTGTTTTTTATCTGTACATGGACTCTTTTCCACCCAGGCTAAAGAAGCAGTCCCATTTCAAAACACAAATTGCGATGTGGTTCAGGGAAGAACCCTAGTAGTTTCAACTTCTCAGTAGTCGTAAACCACTGAGCGTCACGAGTACTGTAGACCCTTCATGCCCAATGACACCCAAGGGAATGTTAATGTAGCCAGTAAAATTGGCAATCAATAACAGAATAATAAAGCTGAGAGCAAACGCAATATTTTGTTTCACAATCACCTGAGAACGGCGACCTAAGCGAATGGCATAGACCAGTTTTTCTAAACGGTCTGCCATCAAAACGATATCTGCTGTCTCCAATGCCACATCACTACCCGCTGCTCCCATCGCAATCCCTACTGATGCCTGGACTAGGGCAGGAGCATCGTTAATCCCATCTCCTACCATCGCCACTGTGCAGTACTGCTGCTGGAGTTGGCGAATCACCTTTAACTTATCTTCCGGTAGCAGCTCGGCATAAACTTTGTCTACACCAATTTCTCTGGCAACGCTATTTGCTGCTCTCTCGTTATCTCCTGTTAACATCACAATCTGCTCTAGTCCCAATCGTTTCAGCTGAGCTACCATTGAAGCTGCTGCTGGTCGCACAGTATCGGCAACAGCAATGATTCCTAAAACTTGACCAGCTTGAGCCACCCACACAACTGTCTTCCCCTCATCTTCTAGAGCATTGCTCAAGTTCATTAAGTTAGCAGGAAGGCTAGAAATTTGTTGGGAGACAAATGCGGCTTTACCGACTAAAACCTGCTGACCATCAATAGTCCCGGCAATTCCTTGCCCTGGCTGGGCATGAACTTCTATCGCCTCTGCGAACCAGTTGCCAGAGGAGCCACTGACCAGAGCCGGATCCCTCGGACGCCAGTCACCTACGGCGGGAGACCCGCCTGCAGTGCTGGCTCGCGAGTCAACTGGCGTTCCGGGTTTCCCGGCATTAAGCGTTCTGGCATCCCATTGCAATTGTTGTTGTGCTGCTTGGGCGATCGCTCTTCCAATTGGATGTTCTGAGAAGACTTCCAAAGCAGCAGCCATTTGAAGAACAAGACTTTCTGATTGTCCGGTTGCAGCAAAAGTTTTCACAACTTGAGGCTGTCCTGTGGTTAGGGTACCTGTTTTGTCAAAAGCGATCGCTCGCACTCGACCAATTGTCTCTAACTGAGCACCATTCTTAAACAAAATGCCCTGGCGAGTGCCGTTGGTAATGCCTGAGAGCAGTGTAGGCATAATCGATGCCATTAAGGCACAGGGAGAAGCCACCACTAAAAATATCAGCGCTCGATAAATCGTAGTTTCCCAACTCCAACCCCAGATAAAAGGAGGCAGGAAGGCTATCAAGAGCCCAACTCCTACAACAACCCAAGCATAGCTCCGCTCAAATCGTTCAATAAACTGTTGAGAGGGAGGGGCTTCATTCTGTGCCTGCTCCACGAGCTGAATTACCCGCTGAATCAGGCTACTTTCTGGTGATTTGTGAACCTTTAGCCTCAACGCCCCATTGCCATTAATTGTGCCAGCAAAGACTTCACTACCTACCGTTTTCTCAACTGGCATCGATTCCCCTGTAATCGGAGCTTCATTCAGGGTACTGTAACCTTCAGTAATCAATCCATCTGTAGGTATCAGTTCTCCTGGCTTGACGATGACTTGAGTACCGATTTGCAACTGAGCAATTGGAATAAATTGCTCCTGTCCATGCTGGAATACCCGCGCCGTATCTGAAGTCAGACTCATCAAACTGCGAATGCCTCGTTCAGTACGTTGCATAGCGTAGCTTTCTAGCGCTCCACTAAAGGCAAAGATGAGAATCAGTAAGGCTCCATCTACAATCAGATAGTATTCCCGTCGCCACAGCCCTAAACTAGCTGAACCCAGAGCAGCCACAATCATTAACAGGTCTACATCCAGTTGTTTTTCTCGAAACAAGGTTGTTAAACCTTCACGAGCGCTTTCATATCCCCCAATAACGTAGGCGGCACAAAGGATGAGTAAACTTAAGCCAATCCAGCCTGTATGCAGGACTGACCAACCCAGCAACACCAGTAACCCGCAGGTGAGTGCTGCAGTGAGTTCAGGATTGTCCTTGAGCAGTTGCGTCAAGTGGGGAGTTAAGAGCGAACGGTTAGTCATGAAGGGAAATCAACCTTAACTTTAGGAAGACCTCCTTACTCTAAACATTGACATCAGTGTTAATGTCAAGGTGATAACTCACAATCAGCAAATGAGCGAACAACACTTAACGATTAAAGAACTGACCGAGGCAGTTGGCGGTGGTATCACCCCAAGAATGGTGCGGCATTACCATCAGTTAGGCTTAATGCCCCCGGCACAGCGCTCATCTAGCAACTACCGACTATATAGCGAGAGTGATGTCCAACGATTAAAGCGGATTGTGGCTCTTAAGCAGCAGGGATTTCAGTTAGCTCATGTGCAAAAAATCCTGGAAGTCAACCCACAAGAAGATGCAGCTCAAACTCTAACAGCTCAGCTACAGCAACAATATCGGTCTTTAGTTCAACAGCTCGCCCATCTACGACAAACAGCATCGGCTTTAGAAAGTTTGCTGGGGCGTGATCGCCACTGCCAACTGCTTCAGGCTGAAGCACTGGCTCAGCTAAGATTATTTGAAGTGGAAACCCAGAGTGGATTGGGAGAACTCGAACAACTTTGGCATGGTTTAGACGCTTCAGTCTCTAACCATCCGGAAAAATTTCAGGAATCGTTGCAGCAACTCTTGCCCGATCTTTCTAACCGCTCTGAAATTGAAGTGGACTTAATTGCCAAATTAGTACTGGCTTGTGGAGATGTGAGTCTGTGTCATTTTTTGCGAATGAGCCCGGAAGCGATCGCGCTAGCTCGTCAGAGCCTCAGCGCCGGGTGCCAGATTGTGGGAGATATCTCTGTGGTCGTTGCAGCCCTAGACCAAACTCGACTAGCCCATTTGCCAGGTTGTCAGGTGGAAACCCTGATTAACGATCCCCATATTACCAATGCAGACGAAGCTGAACAGGCATTTTGGCAGCATCACTCGTTTTCGGAGCGTCTCCAGCAAGTTGCAGATCAATCAATACTCGTTATCGGCTATTCTCCATCAGTACTGATGTCAGCTTGTGTAGCAATTGAACAGGGACAGATTCAACCTGCTCTTGTTATCGGGATGCCCATAGGATTTAGCCATGCTCCTGCCGCTAAGCGGCAATTGATGCGATCAGGTATTCCCTACATCACAATTGAGGGGACTTTAGGAGGTGGCCTGTTAGCAGCAGTCGCTCTCAATGCCCTAGTTGCGTCATTGTTGGAAAAGCCAGATTGTCACTGTTATCTTAATTTTGCGTCAGATAGATTCACGAATTAAGAATTATTCTTCATCAATTGTCCGCTCTAAATGCCGATCTGCCCACGAGACTTGCTCTTCCAATGGTTCTAGATGGGTAATGACATGAGTCCCTGGCAGTGCTTTAATAATCGCTAACTCAATTTCCTCACACAGTTCGTGCCCTCTAAGTACTGTCCACTTCCCAGGTACTAGTACGTGGAAGGATACGAATTGGCGTGAGCCTGCTACTCGTGTGAGCAGGGCATGAAACTGAATACCATTGCGTTCGTAGGAGTTTAGGATATTAGTGATGATTCGCTGCTGCTCTATAGGTAGTGCTGTATCCAGCAACCCAAAGAATGTTTCTTGTAGTAGCCTTCCGCCTGACCATAAAATGTAGGCAGCAACAATCAGCGCGATTGCGGGGTCAAGGATAAGCAAGCCTGTTAATTTCACCAATAAGACGCCCAACAAAATTCCCAGGGAAACCCAGACATCAGTAAACAGGTGCTGCGCATCAGCCCGTAACGTAATTGACCGCAGGCGTCGTCCTGCCTGTAAGAGAATGAGGCCAACGCCACCATTAATGATGGTAGCCACAAGTGAAAGCCCAAGCCCCAACCCCAATTGCTCTAACGGTTGAGGGTGAAGTAGGCGAGGCGCTGCTTCAAAGCCAATAGCGATGGCAGCTACCACGATCAGTGCTCCTTCTAATCCACTGGCAAAGTATTCAGCTTTAAAATGCCCAAACTGGTGTTCGGCGTCGGGAGGTCGGGCAGCAAACGTTAGTGCCCAAAGAGCTACTAGGGCTGTAATCAAATTCACAGGTGATTCGGCAGCATCGGAGAATAACCCAACTGAGCGAGTTAGGAAATAAGCGCCAAACTTGAGCGCCATAGCAAAAAGCGCTGCTGCAATCGAGAGGGGTGCATAGGAGCGTGCCGATTTACGATTCATCTCTTACACAGGCGGTACCTACGGAGCTATCTTGCCTCCTCAACAACCTGAAATATTAATTCTAGCCGAACGTACCTTCTGTTAGTTAAAAAGCTAAGTTTGTCTCTTGACAAATTAGTTGATAATATCTTCCAATAATACTTAGAATGATTTGCAATAAACTTCCAAATGTCAACGACTGATCTCACCTCATTAGAACCCGGTCAAACTGCCACTATCGTAAAACTACGAGCAGAGGTTGGGTTACATCAACGCTTACATGCACTTGGTTTTCGCCCTGGACAGCAAGTGCTAATGCTTCGACGAGCTTGGCTTAATGGTCCACTCCACGTCCGCCTTGGCACAACTGAAGTTATGTTGCGTTGTCAGGAGGCTAAGGGAGTCTATACCGCTAAGGCGGAGCAATGAAGCAAATTGCTGTTTTGGGGATGCCGAACACAGGCAAATCCACCTTATTTAACCGCCTGACTGGATTTAACCGCCTGACTGGTGCTAATGCCAAAATCGGGAATTGGCCTGGAATCACGGTTGAACTGATGATGGCTCATCTCCAACTTGGTGAGGAACGAGCCGAATTGGTAGACTTACCTGGAATTTACGATCTGCGCGGCTTCTCTGAGGATGAATCAGTGGTGCGGCGGTTTCTTGAACATACACCGCTGCATCTAGTGCTAATCATTCTCAACATGACTCAGATTGACCGCCAGCTCAGTTTGGCGCTGCAGGTCAAAAATCTGCACCTGCCAGGCGTGTTATTGCTAAATATGGCAGACGAAGCAGCGAAATTCGGGGTAGATGTTGATGTCAAGGTAATTGCAGAGCATCTAGGAATGCCCGTGATACCAATCAGCGCTAAGTATGGTCAAGGTTTTGAGACAGCTTATCGGACGATTAGCAATGCCCTTAAGCAGCAGGAAGAGCCACGCTTAGTTAACGCTATAGAAAAGTGCCTTGTCCCTGAACAGCAGTTGGCAGATGCGATGAGCAGTTTGGTGCGGGATGCGGTTCACATCAAAGCAAGAGTTAAGGAAAACTGGACAACTCGCTTAGACCGAATCTTGCTGCATCCAGTGTTTGGATTACCCATCTTTTTTGGGATCATGTTCCTCCTGTTCCAGGGAGTCTATGCTTTAGGAACTCCCTTGCAGGACAAGTTGGGAAATCTACTTGATTGGTTTAGAAGTGTTGCCTTAGAACCGCTTTTAGGAGGTCTACCTAGTTTTCTCAAGGGTTTCCTGTTGGATGGCATTTACAATGGCGTCGGCACGGTAGCATCTTTTGTCCCTGTAATTTTTTTGTTCTTCCTATTTATGGCAATAGTGGAAGACAGCGGCTATCTATCTCGCTCGGCCTTTTTAATGGATGCTCTAATGGCAAGGTTGGGGTTGGATGGTCGCTCTTTTGTGATGTCATTGATGGGTTTTGGCTGTAATGTGCCAGCAATTATGGGAACTAGAGTGATGCGTTCGCCTGGCTTGCGGATGCTAACGATGCTAGTCATTCCTTTTTCCCTGTGTTCAGCGCGACTGAACGTGTTTCTGTTTATGATTACGGCTTTGTTTACTCCCCGCACTGCGCCCGTAGTCTTATTCAGTTTGTATTTATTCAGTTTTGTGGCTGCTATCCTGACAGCAGCTCTATTTAAGGGTCGGTTTCCAAATAAAGAGCCATTCGTTCTAGAACTACCGCCTTACCGCTTTCCTACAATTAAGCACATGATTGTTAGCTCTTGGTGTCAAGCAAAAAAGTTTTTGCTGTGGTCAAGGCGGTTTATTATTTTGGGGGTGGTAGCAATCTGGGCACTCAACAATTTGCCGCCTAATGTACCACCAGCGAGTCCCCAAACTTTATCGGGGATGATTGGTCAGTTAACGCAACCTGTCTTAGCACCGCTTGGCATTAATCCCCAACTGGCAGTTGCTCTGATTTTTGGCTTTGTCGCCAAAGAAATTGTCTTAGGAGGTCTAGCTGTCATTTACGGTAAGGCTGAAGGTAGTGATTTAATGGGTGCGATCGCCCATCAGATTGATTGGGTCCAAGCCTATAGTTTCATGCTGTTCACCCTGCTTTATGTGCCTTGCCTGTCAACGGTCGCTGTCTTAAAAAGTGAATCTAAGAGTTGGAAATTTGCTTTGCTTTCTGTAGCTTGGTCAGTTGGTTTGGCATGGGTGGCAAGTTTTATCTTCTACCAGGGTGCCAGAGCCCTTGGGTTTTAAAAACCGTGAATTCACTGATTTATTTCATGGTGAGTACAAGTCAGGAGAATTTTTCCGTGACATCCCAATAGCTATATAGCAAATAGAGAGTATACGCTCTATTTGTTGCTAGTTTACATTCACAAGACTATGGAGACTGATAACCAAGGTTGGAAGACCTATCCTTATCTCATGATAGATAGTACTTCAAGCGTTGAAGAGATCGACTTGGAAGAGCAGCGAATCATAGCTATTGCTGTTATGGACAGTGAATCAAAAGAGTCTATGTTGAACGAGCTATCAGCTTATCGTAAAGCTGCACTACAAAAAAAGAATACTAGGTTACGGAAATCTTGAACAGAATGTTGAGCGCGGTCCCTGTCTAGAGCGCTAGCTTAGATATAGTTAGCTGAGGAGCTAGTCTATTTGCAGCTAATCTTAAATTTGTAGCTATTCTTCATCCGCCGCTCTTAAGTCTATGGAATTCGAAGATTTTCAAGTTTACGATCGCGACCTTCCAGATGCTGTTTTATCTCAATATCTCAACACGGAGGCAGTTGCGGTAGATACAGAAACAATGGGCTTAATGCCGCAGCGTGATCGCCTGTGCCTTGTCCAGCTATATTACCCAGGTGGTATTGCAGTCATTCGTATTGCCAAAGGGCAAACAGAGGCTCCCAACTTAAAGGAAGTGATGGTAGCACCCAAGGTCCTTAAGGTATTTCATTTTGCTCGTTTTGACCTTGCCACCCTGCGTCACAATCTCGGCATTCAAGTAGCACCGATCTTCTGCACAAAAATCGCTAGTAAGTTAGCCCGCACCTATACCAACCGTCACGGACTCAAAGATTTGGTGCAAGAGCTAGAGCAGGTGGAGTTAGATAAAAGCGCTCAGAGTTCTGATTGGGGCAATGCTGCCAATTTGTCGGAAGAACAACTTCGCTACGCTGCTAATGATGTCCGCTACCTGTTAGATGCAAGAAAGAAACTTGTAGAGATGCTGAAACGAGAGGAACGGTGGGAATTAGCTCAAGCTAGCTTTGACTGTCTACCAACTATAGTTTCCTTAGATCTATTACATTTCAAGGATCTATTCGAACACTAAGATGAAAAATGCGAGTGAGGGAACTACGCCCCACAACGCCAGTTCGACGGGAGTCGCTACAACGGGGGGGACCCCAACGCCAGAACGCTTAACGCCGGGGGACCCCGCAAGGCGCGACTGGCTCCGCAACGCGCTCCCTTCTCAACGGAGGAGGACAGTCGCATGGGCGGGTCTCCCGACTTGAGCGAACTGTCCGTCGGAACCTCCGCACGCGACTGGCTCCCCTACACCCTACACCCTACTCTTGACTCAACTGGGTAACCAACGGCTTGCCATGCAGCAACGCCGCCTCTCAGTTCTGAGACATTTTGATATCCAGCGGTTCGTAGCTTAGCTGCCGCCTCTGCTGTCTCTTCGTCAGTTTCACCATAAACATAAATGTCACGAGTCACCTCAAGGTTACACAAGGCTCGTGGAACCAACTCGTCCATTGATAAGGGAATCGCACCTAGAATATGGCTGAATTCAAACTCACTGCGATCTCGTACGTCAACAATCGTCAAGGCTGGATCTCCCCAGTCAAGACGCGCTTTTAGGTCATAGACTAATGAATTTGCCTTTAGAGGTGGTGGAGTTGGGATAATACCTAAAAATTTATACATGAGTTGCAATATTATTTATTCCTTTATTAAAAAGTAACAAACTATTTTACGATTTGCAAATTTTTGTATAGATTCGACTATCTTCTAGATAGACAAAAAAGGCAACCTCCGCGGGTCGCCTTTTGTTTAATTAAGTCGTGTACAAGTCTGAGGGGCTATGGCTGTTTTTTCTGAGTCTCAGAGAAGTTCTGCAGGCGGGCTGCAACGTTATAGTCATCAGCGCCTGCCGGAGTTCTTGATTCAACAATACCTTCTGTAGGACCACCGATTGCCTTCCAGGCAGGGAGCCCACCTTTCAGCTCAGATACATGCACAAATCCGGCACCACGAAGTCTCTGAGCAGCTTCAGAGGTTTCCTCATCAGTTTCACCGTGAACGTAGATGTCTCGGCTTGATTCAAGACTAGATTTTGCCCGATCTACCAGTTCATCTATGGGCATTGGCAATGCTCCCATAATGTGGCCATCATTATAAGCATTGCGATCACGCACATCAAGAATAGTAAAAGCTGGTTCACCCCATTCAAGACGAGATTTGAGTTCGTGAACGTTAGACTGGGGATCAATTGGTGGCTGAGGGGGAATAACACCGCCTACTATATTAGTCATTACACAAACCCTCTGTTAATATTTCAAGCAGATTGTACCAAAGAATACAACACTCGATGCTCCTTCTTTAGACTGAAGAAAAAACTATCCTATCCTCACTCGTAGGGTAGGTTTCCCAAAATCTCTATTTAACTGTGACACTTTGGATTTATCTTATGCTCATATGGTAACGCCGTTCACTTATAGCCGGACTATTCGATTTCGAGATACTGATGCTGCTGGCGTTGTTTACTTTGCTAATGTTTTGGCAATATGTCATGAAGCTTATGAAGAATCGCTGGCTACGTCAGGCATTGATCTAAGGTCTTTTTTCAATAACCTATCTGTAGCAATTCCTATTATTCACGCTAGCGTGAACTTTCTCCATCCTATGTTTTGTGGAGATCGGATATTGGTTCAACTAAATACTAAACATCTAGATAACAGCAAGTTTGAGATTATCTATCAAGTAGTTGCAGTGACAGAACAGCCAATTGCAAAGGTAGTGACTAGACATATCTGTATCGATCCCAATAGCAGAACCAGAAAAGAATTACCAGATAACGTAATTTCATGGTTGCGGCGCTGGGGTGATTGATTCCGTCAGATATTCATTAACTATTTGCTGCAATTGTTCATAGTTGACCTTACCTTGTGAGTTTCGAGGTAAACTTGTCAAAGCTATCCAGTACTTGGGCCGTTTAAACTTGCTTAGTCTATCTTCAAGCGCTGCTTGCAGCAACACATTAGATACGGATGAATCGCTAGGAACATAAATAGCTGTGACGACTTGTCCCCAATGTAAGTCAGGGATGCCGATTACACAAACATCATTAACAAGCTGCGTTGCTCTAATTGCTGCTTCTACCTCGAATGGAAATACATTTTCGCCACCAGTAATAATTTTGTTGCTATTACGACCTACAATGTTTAAGAAACCTTGTTCATCAAAAAAACCTAGATCGTCTAGTTGAATTTCCTGACGAGTAAAGCATTCTGGGTAGTAGCCTAATGCTAACGATTCAGATTGAATAGAAATATTGCCAATTTGATTTATGCCTAACAACTGACCAGTAGAACTGTGAATAGTCACTTTAGCGTGGGATAAAACCCGACCACAACTATTATTAAATTCTAGAAAATCTTGTGGTTTAAGGGTAGCGATCCCAGAGGCAGTTTCTGTCATTCCATAGGTGGGCGCTAACCGGATGCGCTCGCGCCTTGCTTGTTGTAGCAGTTCGTCCCAGGCTGGAGCACCGCCAAGTAACACTGTCTGACAGCGAGATAACCAGCTAACTAACGCAGGGTTTTGTAAGAGACGGTGCAACTGAGTCGGCACTAAAGATATGAAAAATTGTTCTGGGTTGATATCACACCTCTTACTAGCTGCAAACTCTTTAAACGGTACAACTGCCATATGACCATTGCTAGTAAAGGAGCGCAGGAATTGCATCAGACCGCTAACATGATAGAGTGGCAATATGCAAAATGAATTTATTTGCTTTAGCTGGAAATATTGCTGAAAACCTCTTACGGATGACATTAAAGTCTTCCAAGTATGGATGGCAAAGCGTATCTGACCTGATGAACCACCAGTAGGAATCATAATCAATTGATTGAGCATCTTAGGTTCTGGATTAGGATAATAATCTCTAACTCCCCAATCCCCATACCCCAAAATTAAATCTGGTTGTACTAGTTTAAAAACTTGCTGCCATTCCTGTTTCACCCAACTGGGATTACTGAGAAAAACGGGACAACCAGCAGCACAAGCAGCAATGAATCCAGCTAGAAACCGCACGGGTTCTCGCTCCGCCAAGAGAACCTTGGGCGGTATTCCCTGTTGCGATCGCTCAATTAATTCTGAGTATAGTTGTTTAGCCATCTGAGTAAATTGACGGCTATTGTGACCAATGAGCCAATCATCATTGGCACGTTTTTCTAGATAAGCTAAAGGTTGTTCCATAATAGCTCTGGAGTTTCATACTCATCAAACCAGCAATCTGTACCAAACCCAACAGCTCTGCCGTAGATAGACAATTCAGTTGCTAGCTGTAGTGCTGCCTCTCTACCAATAGCGGTTTCAAACCCAGAGGAGAAAACAGCATCAATTTTGTGTTTGTGGCAGAATTGGCGTAATCGGAGTGGGGAACCTGCAATGCAAGGCTTAATCACAAAAATACCTCGCCAGCCCTGGTAGTACGACGATTCCAACTGCTCAAGCGTAGCTACAGATTCATCTAAGGCTAGTTGAGTCAAATAGCACTCATTTAATTCCAACATGGCATCGAACTGAGTCACTGGCAAAGGTTGTTCGAGAAACTCAAGCAGAGTTAACGACTCTGCCTGAGCGAGGCGATCACAAACCCCAAGCCACTTATGTGCTTCCTCCAAACTCAGTCCCCCATTGGCATCTAATCTCAGTTGAGCTGATGCTGGCAGCGATTGAACCAATCGATGAAAAATCTCAAGTTCAACTCGCAAAGGAGCAACACCGATCTTCCACTTAAGAGTGCGATACCCACGATTCCACAAACTTTCCCATTGCTCTAAAGCCGCCTCCCCAGCCGACAGCAAACCACAACTTCTTATCCTCCTCTTCTCCCCCCCTGCTTCCCCTGCCTCCCCTGCTCTCTTCTCCATCTCCTCCCAGGCTGACTCAAAACCGAACTGACAGGCAGGGAGGGTAGATGGAATCGAGAAAATAGTCTCGCGTGTAATTTCAGTTGGTAGCTGGTGGCAAAAATTTAAAGCTTGCTCCAAGGTTTCAGAGCCAAACCAACTAATAGGCGCAATTTCCCCCCAACCAACTCGACCTTCATCACTCAGGCGGAGGATTATACCCTCCCGGACTGTCCAAGTACCGTGGCTCGTTTGTAGGGGATGCTTAAATTGACGTCGGTAGGGACGAAATTCGAATTGATACCTCATCAGCTAGCTGCCTGAGAGTAAAAATCCTAATCCTAACAACAGGCAGGAGCAAAAATGCAGCGCCACAGCGATGAATTTACAGTTACTCACCTTTTCAGGTTGATCGTGATACTGCTGAACGTGGCTGAAAAGCTTTACGGCAAATGGTAAACTAAGCCAGGATAGCAAAGTCCAAACAGGGAAAATTCCAAAACAGACAAACAAACTAATTAGGGCAAAGATGCTAGCAATAAACCAAGTTAGTAGCCGAGAGGCTTTCTTAGTACCAAGACGGACAATGGGAGAGCGCTTGCCGAATGCTAAGTCATCTTCACCTTGGTGAAAGTGGGAGCAGAACAGAATTAAACTTGTCGCAATTCCCACAACAATCGAAGCTGCAAAATTAGCGACTGACCAGGTTTGGGTTTGACTATAGTAGGCTGCTGCTACAGCTAGGGGACCAAAGCAAACAAAGCAAATAATCTCGCCCAAACCCTGGTAACCTAAACGGAAGGGGGGTCCTTGGTAACTATAGCCTAAAGCACAGCACAAGGTGACTAGCCAGAGTATAGTCAGGTCTTGTTGCCACCAAGAAATTAGTACTGTCCCCAGTAGTCCCAATCCCAAAAATAGGTTTCCCAACCAGAAGATTAAAGATTTGTTTCCAGTCAGGTTAACGATAGAATGCGCTTTATTTCGATCGACGCCAGTATCAGCATCAAAGACATCATTACTGAGATTCATCCAGGCCAAAATAAAGATAGCAGTGATTAAAAAAGTTGAAAATATCCCGCTATGAAAAGTCTTGGTTTCAGCCAAAGCCACAGCAGTTCCCACCCAAATAGGCATAATGGCAACGCTGTACATTGGTGGCTTGATTGCCGCCAGCCACAACTTAGTGTTCGGATACTCTACAAGCTTTGTTGTCATTAGATGTGGTTTATTGAATGATTATGTGTGAATCTAGGTTTTAAGAGGTAAGCGCCTGAGCCCAGGCAATCTGTGGAAGATTTAAAGCCAACTGCTTGAGAACAGGCATCTAGGTAGCTAATTCTAGCGTGAGTGTGCTACCTCTAGAAAGAACACTAGGTTTTATCACATTTTAGGAACAAAACTTAAGAAAAATTTACCGAATTTACATACATGCTAGTTTTACCATGTCATGCTAATCTCTTTGTAGAAGATAGTGCAATTGCTCAATTCCTTCTAAACTGCCAGCGAAGTTGCCGTAACAGGGACTGTACGCAAATCGTTAGCTTATCCCTAGAAATTGAGTCGACTGATCCTTTAATCCTACTTCAGCTTACGAAACCAGATGAGTTAAGTTTCTATTTTGAAAATAGAGGAAAAGGAGAAGCGATCGCAGCCATTGGAGCGGTAGCCAAATTTCAGCTATCCAACTCCATTGATCGCTTCAATCAAGCTCAACAATTTATTAATTCATGTCTTGCTAATACGACAGCTCTTAATATTGTAGATGGCTTATTCACTGGTCCCCACTTCTTCTGTAGCTTCAGCTTTTTTGGCGAGCATTCTCAAGTAAATTATCCATTTCCAGGAACGACAATATTTCTTCCCCAATGGCAGATAGCAACACGACAAGATCGCTGTATATTTGTCGCTAATTTAGTCATCGATTCTCAATCTAATGTTGAAACAAGTTTGCAGAAATTACGGGAAAAGATTAATGAAGTAACCTCATTCTATAAAGGTCGTTTTCAAGAGAATATTGTCTTGAAATGTGCCACAAATTACAATCTGAATCAGGTCGATAGTTACCAAAGGGGATTCGTCGACCAATCAGGCATGGAATTAGGGGACTTTAAACGAGCTGTTTTATCCTCTCTAAAATTGATTAACTCTAAAAAACTAAACAAAATTGTGATTGCTCAAGCAATAGATGTCGAATCAATCATGCCTTTTAGATTATTACAATCCTTAAATAATCTACGGATACTTCATTCCAACTGTCATATATTTTCTATCAGCAACGGTAAGGGTCAAAACTTTATCGGTGCCAGCCCAGAACGACTCATAAGTATTCATAAACAAGAATTGATGGTTGATGCTTTAGCTGGTTCAGCATCACGAGGTAAAACAGCTGTTGAGGATGCTAATCTAGCAAACTATTTATTGAATAGCGCCAAGGAAAGGCGCGAACATCAAGTCGTGATTGATTTTATTACTCAACACCTAGAGAAGCTGAGTTTAGTCCCCCATCTCTCACCTCCACAGTTACGGCAACTCTCGAATATCCAGCATTTATGGACACCTATTCGGGCAAAAGTTCCCATCAATGTACAGCCATTAGAAATCGTAGCTGAACTGCATCCTACTCCAGCAGTTGCTGGTGATTCTAGAGAAATTGCCTGTGCAGAGATTCGACGCTACGAAAGCTTTGAACGTGGGCTTTATGCCGCGCCTTTAGGATGGATAGACTACCGCAATAACAGTGAGTTTATCGTTGGAATTCGCTCAGCTTTAATAGATGGGGATCGCGCAAGGCTCTATGCTGGAGCAGGAATAGTAGCTGGCTCCGACCCAGACAAAGAACTTACAGAAATTCAATTGAAATTCCAAGCCATTCTTAAAGCCTTAGTTTGATCAAGATTCCAGTGACGAGAACAGCTAGCTAGGAGCTAGGGTAACAGCCAGCCACGACTGCCCGCTGTCGTACCAGTGCTAGGACTGTATCTATGTATGGTGTAGGGATACCTACTAGAAGACCCAATTCCTGAACAACAGTGACAAGTGCGTCAATCTCCATCCCCCTACCCAGCTCTAGGTCTTGCAGCATTGACATTTTGTGGGCACCAACACTCTTCGCCCCCTCGATGCGCTTTTCTATGCTGATACCGAAGTTAACATCTAATCGTTCACCAATAGCTTGTGCCTCCAGCATCATTTGACGTGCCACTGTCAGCGTTCCCGTATCAGCAATAATGACATCGAGCGTCGCGTGAGTGAGGGCGCTGATTGGGTTGAAACAGAGGTTGCCCCACAATTTCACCCAAATCTCATTGCGGAGCTGGGAACGAACTGGAGCCTTCAGTCCAGCTTGCCCTAAAGCCGCACTGAGGCTAAGGCAGCGCTCGGAGCGTGAGCCATCCGGCTCTCCAAGTGAGAAACGGTCGCCATACTCGTGGGTGATTTCGCCTGGGGCTGTCATCGTGCAAGCTGGATAGACAACACAGCCGATAGCACGCTCTGGACCAATCCCCTGCCAGAGTCTGCTTCCAGGGTCCACACACTCAATCTGCCTATCCTCCCAAGGACCAGGTAGTTTATAGAAGTACCACCAAGGAATGCCATTTACTGCTGTCACGACTGCTGTTTGAGGACCGAGCAGCAGTTTAAGTTCATCAACAATGGACGGCAGGGAATGAGCCTTGAGGGTAAGAATTATGAAGTCCTGCGGTCCGACTTCGCTAGCGTCGTCTGTGCAGCGTGGGTGTACTATATGCGTCTCACCATCTATGTGCAAGCGCAATCCCTGCTCCCGCATAGCAGCTAGATGCTGACCACGAGCGATGAGAGTCACCTCCTCGCCGCTCCGGGCTAGTTGTGCACCTAAGAATCCTCCAATAGCTCCTGCTCCATAAATACAGATCTTCACAAGGACAACTCCAATCGCTGTGCCAGACCAATACGCTGTAACTTACCTGTAGGACCAGTAGGTATTTGTTCGACGAACACGACGCGACGCGGGACCTTGAAATCTGCCAAACGCGCCGAAGCGAAGGTGCGCAGTTCCTGTTCGCTCACCACTCCTCCTTCACGCAACACCACAGCCACTGCCACATCTTCACCAAGCTTGTCATGAGGCAGGGCAAAAGTGACTGCGATCGCCACACCCGGGTGTTCCATTAGCACTTCATCAACTTCGCGCGGAGAAACTTTTTCGCCTCCTCGGTTGATCAACTCCTTGAGGCGACCCGTGAGGCGTAGATAACCGTCTGTATCAATCACTCCCTGGTCTCCAGTGCGAAACCAGCCATTGCTGAAGGCGGCAGCGTTTGCTTGAGGGTTGTTCTCGTAACCGCCCATCACGTTATCGCCACGAATGCCCACTTCGCCCACCATTTCATGCGGCAGCTGATTACCCTCTGAATCGAGGATTGCGACTTCAGGACCAGCAGGCAATCCTACACTGCCAGATGAGCGGACTTGGGGCGGCAGTGGGTTACTTGTCATTTGGTGGGCTGCCTCTGTCATACTGTATGCCTCTATGACTGGTGCAGCAAAGACTTGCTCTAGTTTGGCAAACACTTGGGGAGGCAAGGTTGCAGAGGAGGAGCGGATGAAGCGCAACTGAGTTCGGGCAATTGTCTCTTGGTTGCGGCTAGCCCGAGCCAGAATTGCCTGATGCATGGTTGGTACGGCTGTGTACCAAGTGGGATGAGCCTCCTCCAGCCAGCTAAAAAACTTGAGAGCGTTGAATCCTGGAGTACAGAAGACGCTACCACCTGCCGCTAGAGGGGCAAGCAATCCAGCCATTAAACCGTGGATGTGGAATAGGGGCATGACACTTAGACAGCAGTCAGCTGCACTGAGTGCCAGGGCCTTGACAATGTTGCCAGCTGAGGCGCAGAGGTTATGCTGAGAGAGCGGTACAATCTTGGGTCGTGATGTGGTTCCTGAGGTATGTAGTATCAGGGCAATGTCGGTTCTTTGAGTTGGCTCACTTAGGGTAGGTTCAGTGGCAGCCCCTTGTAGGCTAAACAAACCAGCCTGTTCTTCAGACCGAGGTGTTAGTTCAAGAACAGCAATCCCGCGAGCGCGTGCCACGGCTATTGCTGGCGTATCACGACCAGCTTCGACAATGATGGCCTTGACATTCAGGTCTGACATGTAGAAGTCAAATTCTTCGGCGCGATAGGCTGGGTTGAGCGGGGCTGCTGTTGCCGTTGCTGTAACCGCTAGAAAGGCAGTCGCCATCTCTGGTCCATTGGGCAAGACCATAGCTACACGGTCCCTACGCCCAATGCCTAGGGTGTTGAGGGTATGCACCGTTTCGTTTAGGTGCTGCCGTAACCTAGCGTAGGTAATGGGCGATCGCCCTGGAGCCGCGATCGCGATCGCCTCCTCCTGAGCCTCGGCAAGCAAATCCATGATATTTGTCAGCATTTTCTAGAGTCCCAGCTTCTCAGGTGATGAATATCCTGCGGCTGCTTGAGCCTTAGAAAACCATTGTACGTGTAGCGGCTTCAGGACAAACAATGCCAGAATCGCTGCCGTGATGTTAAAGGTGATCGCTAGCTCAAAAATAGTTACCCAGCTACCAGTTTTCGCTTTCAGGAGACTGCCAATCGGAACGAGCAAGGTAATGTACCGCTGTTCTTTTACTAATACTTCATGAGAATTGAAAGATTCCAAGAAGTTGAGTTAATAGTGCGAGATAAGGTCATAGAAGCGGGCAAATTAAATACAGTAGATAGCAGATAAAAAATATGTTGTTTCCCGATCGCATTTCCTCCGAAGATTTGTTAGAGCTTATATACATTAGGCATCGTACCTATTTACCCCTAGAGGAGAGGGAACGAATGAACGACGAATGGGCTAAGATGATGCGGCAGAAGTATTTTAAAGAGAGTGAAAGGACATAGGTAACTTCCACAAAAGTTCTATCAACCTTGATAAACTTTCCAAGCCTGCCAAAAAACGTAAATCGATAATATCCCTAGGAAGAAACGAAAGACAAAATTCATAATAGAATTTGGTAACTTTGGCAAAGCACGAGTGCTTATCTGAGCTCCTAAAAGACCACCGACTCCTAAAAGAATGCCTTGGACAAGCAAGACATTTCCTTCTGCTGCATGTCCTATACAGGCAGATACAGCAGTACTTACAATGACGCCAAGACTAGTCTGTATTGCTACTTTGATTTGTTCTCCTAGTAACAGCATTTGTAGCGGCACCATAATCACACCACCACCTACACCAAATAAGCCAGCTAAAATTCCTGCAGCACCTCCGGTTCCCAGTCTGGAAAGTATTGGATTAAATAATTCAGTTTCCCTATCTTCAACGTTTATATGCTTCCGAAACTCTAATAAATAAATATTACAGAGAAGCAATATTCCAAACGCAACCAGTAGTAGATATGGCGTAATTCGGCTTGCAAAATATACACCTATTTGAGCAGTTACTGCAGCTGGAAGTCCTAAATAGATGACTCGCTTAAAGTCGAAATAGCCCATTCGCCAATTTTGCAAACTGCCAGAAACTGAAGTAATTAAAATCGCCAAACTACTAGTAGCAACAGCTTGAACGGGTACATACCCTAATGTAACTAACAGAGGAACTAAGATAATACCGCCGCCAATTCCTAACAATCCAGCCAAAATCCCAGAAACCAAACCTCCACTAGCCAAAATCAACCAGTCAAGCGTAATCATAAATAGGACATCCTCAGCAAGATTAACTTGGATAAAGTTAGTGAATAAGTTTCAAAAGAAGGCAGAAGGGGCATTGAAGTGTGAGGGTTCGGACACTCTGCAAAGCTTCCTTCTACCTTCCCTATTGAAAACGGAAAATCCGAAGACAGTCTAATTACAGCATTAATGTAGACGAGGTAACAGTTATGCCCAATCTCCTACAGCAGCCCGAGTAAAAGACTTGATCTCGATTCCATGACCAGAAGGGTCTTCTATAAACATGACATGTTGCTCATGTCCTTTACCAATGAACCGTAGACGTGGTTTTTTAATAAAATTAGCTCCGTGAGAAATTAAGCGCTCTTTTACCCTTTCAAATTCTTCAAAAGACAGAGCTGCTCCAAAGTGAGGAACAGGTACATCTTCAGCATCTACTTCCCTTTGTACATTCTTCGCAGAATATCCTGGTACTTCATGAAAGGTGATTTGAGAACCATAAAAGTCAAAATGAACTGATGACTTTGACGCTCTGCGTTCTTCAATATTAAGCAGAGTTTTATAGAAATTGCGAGTTGATTCTAGATCATTTACACAGATTGAGAGATGAAATGGACGGAGCTTTGTTTGACAATTATTCTCTTGTCTTATTTCCTTTGTAGCAATTCCACAACCCTTCATAGTAAGCTGAAGTTGATCTAGCTTCATCTCTTGTTGCACCTCATTTTCAGTAGTATTCAATCTAACTGTCACAGACTCAGATAAGGTTTTAACCTCAACCATTCTTTAACCTCAATTTTCCGCATAGCATTGATAGCTAAGATTGCATAAAGGTAATAAATGTCTGATAGATAGACAATTTAAATTAGCTTTATACAACCAAGCTATAAACAAACTTAGTATTTTTTCTCTTTTGCTATAAAGAGTATTTTCACTGAAAAATTAAGATGTTTGCTATCTCTATTAAATTTCTTATAGTAGATCTACGACACTAAATAAACTGCTTTTCTGCTAATTCTTCCTTATTACCTAAGTAATAATTCTAAATTTTAGAGATAACAGGTACGTAACTTACTGTTCGAGACTACAGTTTATCTTTAGTTATTTAAGACTACTGAGAAATCTCATGAAGTCTTTAAAGAAGATCGAGCTTGCTCAGTGTTCTATTGGTAGCTCTAGGCGATCGCACCTACTCCCTCTAACAACCCCTTAAACAACCCCATCCCATCCGTACTGCCCAGCATCGGATCTGACGCTCGTTCTGGATGGGGCATCATACCAAAGACATTCCCCTGCTGATTACAGATCCCAGCAATACTATTGGTAGAGCCGTTCAGGTTAGGAGCTTCGTAGCGAAACAAGACTTGGTTATGGTCTTCTAGCTGTTTCAAAATATCTAAGCTAGCGTAATATCTTCCTTCTCCATGGGCAATCGGCAGGGTAATAATCTGCCCAGTTACGTAGGCTTGTGTCCAAGGAAGATCTGTGCGCTCGACTTTAACTGGGACGCGAGCGCAAATAAAGTGTAAATCTCGATTCCGCACGAGCGTTCCGGGCAATAATCCTACCTCTGTCAATATCTGGAAGCCGTTGCAAATACCTAAGACAAATTTGCCTTGTCGAGCGTGTTCAACAACGGATCGCATTATTGGCGAGAAACGTGCGATCGCACCACAGCGCAGGTAATCCCCGTAGCTGAAACCACCAGGGATAACGACCACATCCAAATCAGAAATATCTGTTGATTCATGCCAAACCATGCGAGTTGGCTGTTGCAGCAAGTCACGGGTTACATAGGCAACATCACGATCGCAGTTAGAACCTGGAAATACCACGACACCGAACTTCATCTTGCTACTCCTGTGTCTACAGATTCTGTAAGGTCAAATCGATAATTCTCAATAACTGGATTCGCCAATAGGCGATCACAGATCCGATCAACTTGTTCCCTTGCTTTGTCTTCATCAGCAGCGCTGAGCACGAGTTCAACGTACTTACCAATACGCACCTGTTCCACTGTTTCGTAGCCCATGTGCTGTAGCCCTGACTGTACTGCCGTCCCGGCAGGGTCGAGTACCGAAGGTCGGAGAGTTACATAGATGCGAGCCTGATACTTCCGCAACACTTATTCTTCTGCTGAATGCCACAGATGATATCCTAGCGTTTTCTCGATCCAACGTGAGTTTTAGGTCTCTTTCTATGTGAAGATAAAAAGATTGTCAAGCAAGCGCAATACACCAATAACGGGCGGTTGTGAAAGTTAGTGGAGCAAAGATCTTAGGTTTAAATTATATGAAAGTTGGCGATCACGTCCGTGTTAAAGAGTCAGTCATCGTATATCATCATCCTGAACATCGCAATGAACCATTCGATCTCAAAGGTTCAGAAGGGGAAGTTGCAGCATTTGTCAATGAGTGGCGAGGTAAACCAATAAGTGCCAACTTGCCGATCCAAGTCAGTTTTAGTAAAAAATTTAAAGCCCACCTGCGCGAGAATGAGTTAGAAGTTATAACATAGCTGCTTTATGTAGTCTTGCTCAGCGCCTTTGGCGAAACCAACCAAGAAGATTGAATTCCCCTCGCATTTGCTGTAGCTCTCGGCGGTGGGTTGCTGCTTCGGCGTAATACCAATCACAGTAACGCTTGAACTCTGTCCGCGATCGAACCTCTTGGTAAAACTGGCTTGTTGCCTGGTAAGCAGCAAGATTTTCCTCAATTTCAGGCTGAGACGCTGGAATAATTCGTGGTAATCCATCAAGCATGATAGTTGGGATGAGAGCAGTCTGAAGGATGATTAAAATTGTCCTTCATTTGAAATTATAACGACTGCCTCACAGCCAACCGCACGAGACGATAGACGAGAAAATGATGGAGAGGGTACAGGCAACTTGAGGCATGTATGGCATATAGTGATTTCACTCTGCAAAAGCTGAAGAAAGATTCCTATCCTACAAACTGCTACCATGATCTAGGTAAACCTGCTGCATGCTTTCATGACTCAATTTTTTCAATTTGAGGCTGACTTCGTTCAATCGCTGCGCTGTATTCCTATGCAGGTTCGTCTTAAGCTAGATACCTGCGGGATCAAACTGAAATTGCCGCAGTGGCATCGGTTGAGTCCAGAGGATCGTCAGGCACTCGTAGAGCTACCTTGTACTACAGCAAGCGAAGTTCAAGCCTACCGAGAATTATTGCAACGTCTCGTCCTAGAACGTGCAGGGGAAACGGCAACTAATTTGCCTGTTGAGCCAAATCCCGCCTGGATGGATATAGCAACAGTGCCTCCTAGTGTTCAATCATCAGCTCAACAGAAAGTTGGGGTGGCAATTACTTCTAGCCAGTGGGCAACCCTGACTCCAGAACAGCGCTTTGCACTCATCAAACTCAGTCGCTCTAACCATGAGAATGAAAACTTTATACCAGCTTTGAAGGAATTTCATCTGGTTTAAATTTCTCCTGCTGCCTCTGTCCCAAACTTATCACCTCTCGCTCCTTAGTTGGTCTTGCTTTCTCAGTAGCAACCGCTGTAAAAAGATATTCAGTATGATTAAGCAAGTCTTAGGCAGGTTAATAATTATCATAGGATTGCCATTAATTGTAGTTAGTTATGTGTCCTTTAATAGAAAACCTACTACAGAGACAAATGGTTTAACCTCAAGTCGGAAGCCCCTAAAAGTTGTTCTTCCAGCAGAAAAAGCTTTTGGGAAAATAGACAAGCTAGCTGAGAATAAACATTACATAGCAGCCATAGAGAATTTGCAGCATATATCTCAAAAAAGTGAGTACTACAAAAAAGCGCAAGAATTAAAATCACAACTTCAACAGAAAGTTATCGAAACCTTAGAAGCTTGTCCGCAAGGCTTTGACTCAACAGCATTAAGGCACTCTAGCTTTTACAAAGCTTCGCATGGAAAATATATTGTTCAAGTCGAGTGTTACTTGAGTGCTTCTCAACCAGCATATGAATATTACTTATATACTGAATCTTTTAATATCGTGAAAGTTAAACCACTAGACCTGACACAATTTGAGTTAGAATACCATCGAATTTCTCAGGAAGACTCCAATTTTATTACTGGGCTCACAAAATTCAATCAAAATACTCATGAACTTATTGTATCACAGAAATACGGCGCTATAGGCGATTGCGGTACATTGGGCAGATATAAATTTGAGAAGAATAGATTTATGCTAAAACAATTCTTGGCTGACTTTAAGTGTGGTGATAAAAAGCTACAGTATGAAAAAATTTATCCTGGCAATGTACACCTGAACAATAACTGAAACCAGTCTTACCATCTCTGTCCAGATTTCGATATTCCATGCCTCTCTATCCCCACTACCACTGTCAAAGCCCCTTCGGGGCAAGGCAGAAGGCAGAAGGGCAAACCCTATGGATTCATCCATGGGCTTGTATCCCTATGTCGGAAGGCTTAAAAACACCTTCTGCCTTCTGCCCTCTGCCTTCCGACGAAGTCGGTCAAGCTCCATTTTGCTGCAACTGCTCCATAAGACAGACTGCAATACTACGTGCTGCTCCTGGTTTTCCCATGCGTCGGCAACCATTTTCGGCAATAAGCTGTAGTCGATCTGGAGCGTTCAGTAGAGATTGCACAGCTCGACCAACTTGTCGTGGCTGTTCAACTAAGATGACGGATGGACCTAAGAGACGGCTTTGGGCTTCGGCAAAGGCGGGGGTAAATTGAGGACCCTTTCCTGGAATAATAATTGCTGGTTTACCTAAACCAACAAATTGTTCTGTTGCAGTCCCCGTCATGGCGATCGCTATATCTGCCATATGCAGAAAGTCGTTACCTACATTGTGCGCCAGAAGACAAGACCCATTTTTATAACTGAAAGTCAAGATATCCCGATTGGGAATTGGTAACGAGTTTTCTGACTCCAAGGCTTTGAATCCTGAATCAAGCAAAATTTGACACAGAGGTTCTAGGCTCAATCCAGGTGCAATGGCTCCCAAAAAGAGTAACTTGCGCTCTTGGTAGGTTTCGAGCAGAGCTGCTACCCCCACTAAGATTTGCTGCCAGTTGGCATAGGCTTCTGGTACTCTAGAGCCGGGAAGGAGAACAATTGAGAGGGACCGCTCTTGTTCTTGGTGTTCTACCTTGGAGTCATAGAATTCCTGATGCAGGTGCAGTGGCTCCAGACGATCCATCATGGGATTACCCAGATCGAAAACTGGCATTGACCATTTTTGTAAAATCTTTGCTGTAAGCGAATCTCTAGGAAAGACAGCTTTGCAATGGGGATGACTCATGAGCCAACGCTCCCAGGGGTGGTAAACTGAGCCAGACCAACCTTCCAAACGCCCTAACCATTTGCGCTGCGGTAGTAAACCAGTTTCATCGCGCAGGTAGTACTCAGATCTTGCCGTGCCAACAAATGCGTAGGTAGCACCACTTAACCAAGCAAACAATAGCGGTACGATATCACCCACGGCTAGGATTGCCCCACCCTGTCTCGCCCAGGCGCGTACAGTCTGGAGTTGATCTAAGGTTAGTTGCAGTAACCCACCGCGTAAATCTCGTACTAACTGCCGCCCATCTTGGTAAACAAAGCCGCCAGAGGGCATGGCTTGTACTCTCCCGACTAGAGGAATGCCCAACTGGCGATAGGCTCGTCCTTCACCGACTATAGGTAGAGCAGATAATTCTGGCGGTATTGGGTACTGTTGCAGTTCTTGCAAAATGCGGACAGCGATCTCATCCTCCCCATGCCCATTGCTCAAGCAAAGGAGCCTCAAGGGTTCGCCGGAGCCATCTCCGGCACGGCGGATAAAGGCGAAGCCGCCGCAGCTCTCGGAGGTTGCCTCCGGGAGAACGGCGGGACGCCTTTGTAGCCTCGTCCCAACCGCCTCGACTTCCACAGAGCTGCTCAAATTAGCAGACATTAACAAGTTAAGCACTCAATTCAGCAACTTCTGTCGTTAGTCTAACTCAGTCATCTGTCTTGGGAAAGTGTTGTCAATAAGACCCAACCTCAACAATAAAGGCGTCATTAGAGAAGCTGAGTGCAAATGGGAAGAAAATTCTTGCTCTGGTTGGTATGGCTAGGATTTATCATCTATGTGCTGCTGTTTGCCCCTCCCGTACAGTCAAATACCTTTCAACCTGTTCAAACCCTGCTAACAGGACACCTGCCTAGCATCAATCCAGTGTTTATATCGTTGTTCAGTATGATTGGCATCTGGTTGCTAATCTACAGCTGTCTAGTGTTTGCTGACGGTAGGATGCAAAGTCTGCCTGCTTGGGCTTTCGTGCTGGCATCTGTAGGACTAGGAGCAGTGGGGCTCATTCCTTACCTAGCACTTCGCGAGCCAAATCAGCAGTTTTCTGGACGAAAAGATGCCTGGTTAGAGTTGATGGATTCACATACAACAGGATGGATTCTAACAGTCAGCACGCTAGTTCTGCTGACATACGCATTATTCTTTGGCAACTGGACTAATTTTGTCCACGAGTTTCAAACTAATCGTTTCATTCACGCTATGAGTCTGGCGTTTTGCTTGTTTGGTCTATTGTTTCCGTTTCCTACTCTACTGGGGGATGACATGGCACGTCGGGGACTGACCAACAATTCTCAGTTTTTTTGGTTGGTTAGCTTGATACCGCTATTTGGTCCATTAGCGTATCTATGTCTCCGTCCCTCGATTTTAGGGTCAAGAACGATATTAAATGACACATAACAGTTGTAAACACGAGTCTAATTTACTCGTGGCAATTATCCTTAGATAGATTGCTATCTGCTCAAAATTGAGACTCCAGGTAGGGTGTTTCTCATCGTTAAGGATTTTAAGCTGATCTATATATTCACCCATAGCGAGGAAAAAATTATGCCAAGCGGTCATGCAAGCCATAAAAGCACATCGAGTAAACCCAATATCAATACTAATGGCCTAATTGATGAGGGAGATGCAACCACAAGTGCTGAAGAGTTGTTACCTGAAGGTCCTGATGCATTGAGAGCGGCTGAGGCTCCAAAGAATTCTGCTGCTACCCAGCGACCAGAAGTGAATCAGGAACAAGAGTAGAGCGTAGTAACGTTTTCTTATTTAAAAAAGACAATGTTTTGTTGTTAACTAAGTTATCAGGCATCAGTAGATAACTAGTTTGCTTCCTATTCCACATTGACTCAAGGCTTCGCCGGAGCTTTCTCCGGCGACTTCCAAGAGAGCTTGCTCAATAACCTCCAAAAGCTCCAAAAGACTGAGGAACGGTTGAATTGCTACCACCAGGAGAACTACTATCTAAATAGCCACTTTGCTGTAAATTGTTGAAGAAGCCAGAATAGTCAAAATTGTTGTATAAAACACCAGACTGACTACCTAGATACGTAAACGTGCCAGTAAGAAAACCTTGAAGGTTTGACTTGTTCTGCTGATAAATAGAGTTTATTGTGTTTCCATCTACTCCACCTGCTACAACTTCTTGCTCTTGCTCAGACAATTGATGCAATAGGTCGGTGTCGAGTTCATGTAGTTGCATAAACCATCTCCTCGAAACTGTTTTCAATGCAACAATACTCTGTTTATCAAGCTCTACGGAACTTAAATATGATCGAGAAACGTTTGACTTATGTTGAATCGCAGTAAGTTCAAAAAACGTTGATCAAATGAGGATGCAGCCAGTCCGAGCAGGCAAACTTAATTGCAAACAACGTGATTCTCTTTCACCTATCCATTCAGCGTTAGCATTGCCGTATAACAATTGTTTTGGCTCTGAGTGCAACTGGGCTGCTACTAGGTTAATCTCTGTGGCTGCAGTGCCGACGTTCACTGCCACAAGCAGTTCCTCTGTTCCCAGCACACGTGCAAAGACGTAAGCTGCTCCCTGAGCATATAGGACTTGATAGCTACCCGTGCGTAGAGCAGGATGAGCGTGACGCAGGGCAATTAGCTGACGGTGATAATCGAGCACATCGCGCTCCCAATGAGCTTCCATAGGAAAGCCACGTCGTGAGTCTGGATCTAAACGACCAGGTAAACCGACCTCATCGCCATAATAGATGCTAGGAGCCCCAGGAAAGGTAAACAACAGCAGCGTTGCTAGCTCGACACTAGCGCGATCACCTCCCGCGATTGAAATTAACCGTGCCGTATCGTGGCTAGCTAACAAATTCAGCTGAGTCAGTTGGATTTCCCAAGGGTAGAGTTGTAGCAGTTCTTGAATTTTGGCGGCGTATTCAGCAGCGAATAGAGGTGGATAGGGTTGGTAGGAGCGGTCTTGCACTTGCTCCATGTCAACGCGATCACCAGCAGTGAAAGCAATTGTCGGCGCAGCGAACAAATAGTTCATCACTCCGTCAAACTGACTGCCATCTAGCCATTCTCGCGCATCCTCCCAGACTTCACCCACAATGTAAGCATCAGGATTAATTGCCTTAACGCGAGAGCGAAACTCTTGCCAAAAGCCAGGAGTCTTGATCTCAAAGGGAACATCTAGACGCCAACCGTCAATGCCGAATTTAATCCAGTATTCAGCAACCTCCATAATGTATTCCTGCACCTCTGGATTGTCGTGGTTGAACACTGGTAAGGCTCGATTTCCCGCCCAGCCAACATAGTTCGCCGGAAACTCTCCGTTATAGGGAGATAGAGGCCAACCTTCTATCTTGAACCAATCTACCCAGGGAGAATAGGGACCATTTTCCAAAATATCATGGAAAAAGAAGAAGCCGCGACTGGAGTGGTTAAATACCCCATCTAGCACGACCTTAAGGTTCCGTTGGTGGCATACCTCTAGCAACTCCTTGAAAGCCGGATTTCCTCCTAACATCGGATCAACTTGGTAATAATCGTGGGTGTGATAGCGGTGATTGCTGGCTGATTGAAAGATCGGGGTGAAGTAAATGGCATTAATCCCCAAATCTTGCAAATAATCCAGTTGCTCCATAACGCCCCATAAATCTCCACCCTTATAACCTTGAAGCGTTGGCATATCATCCCAAGCTTCCCATGAGGCAGATCGCAAAAGCCGCTTACGGGGCTGTTGGCTCCTAGCAAAGCGATCTGGAAAGATTTGATAGAAAACAGCGTGCTTGACCCAGTCTGGGGTTTGAACCTGCATAGATGCCTACTAGCGCCCTTCTCCGTTAAGGTACAACACCTATAAATTTCTGGTTCCCACTTCTGATAGATATTTGCAGCTAGCTCCAGAGCTTAATGCCGATTTCCCAGACTCCCTGCTGTAGAATTCATCCCTTCGTGACTTTTTGCCCAAGCAGGTAAGAAGGGAATAAAAATGACAGCGAGTAGGGTGAATCCCAAACCAATAGAAAGCGCCCAAAGCCAGCCATGCTGAGTTGTGTAGTGGTGTGCCTGATTCAGTGGACCAAAGTAGTCATACAGTACACCACCAAACTTCTCGCTCAAAACACCACCTAACTGAATAACTGCCATGACTAGTCCGTATATGGTGCCTTCGATTCCCGGTGGACAGGCTTTTGCTGCCAGCACATTTAAACACAAAGAGTAGAGTAAGCCGATGAATGAGGAAAAGAACTTAACAAATTTTGCCGAAGTCGCATCGTGCAGCAGCATTTGGGCAGGATAGCTCAAGCAATCCATCAGCCATGCCCCCCAGACCAAAACCCGTATCGGAAGAAAGCGGGATACTGCCATAAACCCTGCAAGAGCAACTATCTGTCCAGCAGCATCAAATCTTCCCAAATCGCCGATAAATTGCTTACTAAAATGTAGAACATCTGTCATGAAGTAGATTTGGGCAGTGTATATACCAGGCGTAACGATCAAGTAGAAGACGAAACCAATAACTGCCCACATACTTCGGTCAGTTGCTGCCTGACGCAGAGCCGCAGCTGTCCGACTACGCTCAGACTGCCCTGTTTGTGTAGAACCTGCTATTTCACTAGTCGGTTTTGCCCCTGTGACTCGTGGCTCGTCAATGAGTAGAGCTAGCGGTGCATACACTAAAAACAACAGTGCAGCGACTTGAAAACAGTGCTGGTAAGACCAGTGCTGGGTGACATAGCCACCTAGATGACTGGTGTAAGTTAGTGACATTGCTAGGGGGATGATGATCGCGAGTGACTGCAAAATTCCGAACGTACCAGTCAAATTACCGACTGCGACCATCACTGCGTTAACCATCACCCCCATTAGAGTTCCACCAGCGATCGCCACTAAGAGCAGGCAGGCAACTGTAGTGTAGTGATACTGTGTTAGCAAAGACAGCCCCAGAAAGCCTAAAGCTCCTGCTCCAGATGCCAGAACGAAGTAAGAGCGGCGATGGTAGCCCAAAAAGGGAAACAGATCGGACCACGCACCAAGAAAGGGTTGCAGGTAGAGAGGGATTCCTAAAAAAATGTTTAGCGTGCCGACATCACTGACACTCAAGTGCAGTTCTTCTTTGAATAGGAAAGTTGTCTTTTCGTTAGTAAATGCACTGCTTAGCGCTGATATCGCAGCTGTTAAACCAACTAGCAGTGCAACACGCCAGAAGGGACCGATTCGAGCTAAGGATAGATCTAGATTCACTGGTTGTCAGAAATAATTACCGTCTATTATGCTCTTTCCTCTTTATCCATGTTTCTAAAGACCAGTTTTCTCCTATGCAACGCCCGTCTAGGTAATACCATCCCATTATCTAGTCAGGAAATGCAAATCCTGTTTGAGGATCGCGGATATACAACCCCAAAACTAACGATTCCATAACTGTATCCCATACTGGAATCAACCGCTCCCCATCATCTGCCCAGTAGTCAAAAGTAATCAAACACTGAACTCCAGAGCCTAATCCGATACAAATTCGAGAGTAGGCTTCGCGGTTTTCTTGCGGATCAATAAATTTAATTTGAGTCCAAACAATCCGAGCAGTTTGGCGCTTGAATTGAATAATCTCCCCTTGCTCAACCACATCCCGTTCATCATCTCGAACCACCTGCCGCAATAGTGGAACCAGTGGGAAATCTACCCAGTTGCCAGGGGGCAGTAAATTAAAGGAAGCTTCTAAGCGACAATCATCATTGGGTGGCTTTTTATCTAAAAACCGAAACGACTTCGTATCCGGCTCAAAATGCCAACTTTGGGGAACATCAAAGCGCAACGCTCCTCGCCCTGCTACGAAAATTCGAGTTCCCGGTTTTGATTTCCAGTTGTGGTCTTCTTTTAGCTCTAAGTTTTCCTTAAGCCATTGGAGATCGTGCTTCTTGCGCTTAGACATAACGGCTTTCGTTTAGACCTCCATCTTATTTTGCCCTAAGGTGGTCTGAAGAGGGAACCTCCGCTCAGACCTCTCTCTGCGCCCTCTCTTGTCTTTTGCAGTTCGTTACCATGCGTAATGCTTCCACATTAATCTTAGTCTTACTTCATCTTTGTCAAGCTAAATCTTACAAGAAACTACGATTTTTATGGTTGTGGTTAAAGACAGGTAATGTTTACTTTAAAGAAAGGATAATACATTCTCAAGGGTTCGCTCTTTGCTACCAAAGAGCGACTTCCTTGAGCAAGCTCAAGATCGTGAATCCATATATTCTCAAAAACTGAAAAAGGCGGCTTCTCTTAAAAGCCGTTAAGGGGGTTTTATGAACGAAAAAGTCAAATTGGGTTTGTGCAACGTCGCCATTGTTGGTCCTTATGGAAGTGGCAAAACTACATTACTTGAAAGTTTGTTATTTGTCACAGGGGGAATTTCCCGTAAAGGTAGTGTCCAGGATGGCAATACAGTAGGAGATAGTGCGATAGAGGCGCGGGGACGCCACATGAGCGTGGAAGTCAATCCAGCTTATACCGATTACAGTGGTATGCGCTTCACATTTCTCGACTGTCCAGGCTCGGTGGAATTTGCCCAAGAAACCTACAATGCCCTAATCGGAATTGATGCAGCAATTGTTGTCATAGAACCTACCCTTGAGCGCGTGATTACTGCCGCCCCCCTATTTAAATTTCTTGACGACTGGGAGATCCCACACTTAGTTTTTATTAACAAAATGGAGCGGGCAAACAATAACTTTATGGATATATTGCACGCCCTCAAGTCAATTTCTTGCCGTCCTTTGATACCACACCAGTATCCTATTGGTCAGGGCGAACAGCTGACGGGGTTCATTGACCTCGTAAGTGAAGCTGCTTATCAGTACCATCCAGGTGCTGCTGCAGACCCCATCCCACTGCCAGAAACGCTCAAAGAACAGGAGCAGGCAGCAAGAGCTGAAATGCTAGAAGAGTTGGCAAACTTTGATGACCACTTACTGGAAGAACTCTTAGAAGAAATTAACCCACCTCAAGAGGAAATCTTCCAAGATTTAAAGCTGGAATTAGGGGCAGATTTGGTAGTGCCTGTTTTCTTTGGAGTCGCAGAACAAGACTATGGAGTGCGACCCCTATTAAATACACTACTACGGGAAGCCCCCGATCCAGAAACGACAGCAAGCCGACGGGGAATTACCCAACAACCTGGCGAGACACCATTGGCTCAAGTGCTGAAAACTTGCTTCACGCCCCAAGGTGGCAAACTTTCGCTCATTAGGGTTTGGCAAGGCGAACTAACTGAGGGGATCGTGTTGAATGGCGTGCGGGCGGGAGGTCTCTATCGCCTCCAAGGGCAGCAATGCTTACAGTTAAGTGAAGCACATAGTGGCGAAATTGTGGCTTTGAGTCGTCTAGAGGGAGTTAAGACTGGCGATACGCTCTTCAACCAGCGGCAGCTAGCAGCAGAATTACCCAAAGCTCAGCAGCTAGAACCTGTCTATGCCTTGGCAATCGCGCCAGAAAAACGTCAGGACGACGTTAAGATCAGTAGCGCTCTCTTCAAGTTAATGGAGGAAGATCCAGCCCTAGCTTGGGAGCAACATGGTGACACACACGAAGTCATTCTTTGGGGTCAAGGGGAGATTCATCTGCAAGTAGCACTAGACCGATTGCGGCGAAAGTACAATCTGCCAATGACGACACATCTGCCACAAGTGCCTTACAAAGAAACTATTCGCAAATCTGTATTTTCAATTCATGGGCGCTACAAGCACCAAAGCGGTGGCCATGGACAGTTTGGGGATGTTTATTTAGAAATCAAGCCACTGCCACGGGGGGAGGGTTTTAACTTCTCTGAAACCATTGTGGGCGGTGTCGTGCCAAAGCAGTACATCCCTGGAGTAGAAATGGGTGTGCGGGAATACCTATCACATGGACCACTGGGCTACCCGATTGTGGATGTAGCAGTGACACTTACTAATGGCTCCTACCACACAGTTGATAGTTCAGAGCAAGCGTTCAAGCAAGCAGCGCGGCTAGCGATGCAAGCGGGCATGCCTTTGGGCGAACCCACACTGCTAGAACCAATTACCTATGTAGAAGTAACGGTGCCAAGCGAGTTCACTTCAAAAGTGTTGCAACTGGTTAGCAGTCGTCGTGGGCAAATTTTAGGCTATGAACCCAGGGACGACTGGCAAGGCTGGGATAGAGTCACAGTGTACTTACCTCAAGCCCAGATGCAAGACCTGATCGTAGAACTGCGATCGCTCACCTTAGGTGTTGGTTCCTTCCACTGGCAGTACGACCATCTCCAGGAGGTGCCTGACAAACTAGCTGAGCAAGTCCGGGCAACCAGCAATAATGGTAACGGTCGTTCATGAACAACCCGCAAACTTGGTATATCGTGAAGCGCTCCACTAATCACTGCGAAATTGTTCCTCGTCATCAAGTAGAAGAGAGCAATGATTCAGATATTTTGGAGCGCTGGGGACCGTTTACTTCCCAAGATGAGGCACTTTCCCGTCGCGTGGGATTGATCCGAGCAGGAAAGTGCCAACCAAATTAGTCTCTCTATTTCGTTACTGCTCCTGCATTGCTACTCTGTTTCGAGGCAATCTGCTGTTGCAAGACTTGTAGCGCTTTAGCATATTGAGGATCTGCTGAAGTCCCAATCTTTTGGCGATTGCTCAGCAAAGCCTGCTTTTGAGCATCCGTGAGTGGCAGCACAACATTCGGGGTAATGCCCTTGTGATTGATATCATGACCAGCTGGTGTGAGATACTT
>JAFASY010000315.1 GCA_019244235.1 Chroococcidiopsidaceae cyanobacterium CP_BM_ER_R8_30 | reverse complement strand
CCCCAATGTCAGGATCGATGCTGGCGCTAAGTGCAGCCACTGGAGTACCCAGAGGATAGCCACCCCGTAAACCAGAACCGTTTTTAGCCCTTTAACTACGTTGGTGACTGTGGCAATCCGTTGGAGATTCGCTTTAGTTAAGGATTTATCTTGCTGCCAACTTTGGATGAAGAGACCAATGCCGAAATCAGTCAGCCGATTTACTAACCCGGTTAAGAACCAGGTCATCAATATCACAATGGGGATGGCGATGATTCTCTTGGCAAACTGACGCGTCTGGGGAAAGCCGTAGAGACTGTATGCAATCGCAATTATCCAGGCAAAGGCGATCACCCAAAACAGCAACCATCGCAGAAACAGGACAATTTGTAGCCGTTTTTGTAATCCAAAATGGTGGCGCAGTCCCTGAAATAGCCGTGGCTCTGACTCTGTAGTCGACGGCTCAACAGATGTAAGTTCTTGGGTATCAATCAAAGTGGACTCTGCTGCCAGTTGTTGCTCAAGTCTTTGTTCGCGCCGTTTAAACAATACCCAGGTTGCCCCTAAAACCAACGTCAATAGCACGGTTGCAACTAAGACTTTGACTACTGTGAAAATTTGTCGCTGCAACGCTCTTGGTTGGCGCAGCTCTAACGCCTGTCGGAGTTCCCGCTCCAAGATTTCTTGCCACCGTTCAGCCAATCGTTCTTTGCTGGTTGAGGCATATTGCGCATCTGCCTCCGTCACCGTTAGCAAGACTTTTGCTTCTGTCTGGGTGGCATCTTTGACAAAGAGAACGGGCTGCCCATTTATCGTCTCGATCGCCACCTCCAGCGTTTTAGGATCTAGTACAGTCTCATCCGAAAATTTATTACCAGTAACCAGTTGTTTCAGATTGGCTTCTATATGTTTGGCGCGGACTTCAACGGGTACCTGGCTACCAAGTGCGCTGCGATTAAGTACAGTCGGAGACGCTATTCTGAACAGTTCCTGTCCGTCTAGGTACACCTCAGTCGATTCCAGGGTGCCATGCCGCTTGACACCGATAGGAAGTGGCTGGGTTCCACTTGGAGCCGTTAAGGATGGTAATTGTCCCAGGGCGATTGGTCGGTCGACCGCAGTACTCATCAGCAAAATCATTGCTGCGATGCTGAACGCAACGAATAGGCGTAGCAGATTGTCTCTTTTTAGATTCATTAATGTGGGCTATCCGAGTTCAGGATTCTGTGACGACGGCTTCCGAAAAGATGAGCATAAATGTAGGAAAACACACAGCCGAAGAGGAAGATTTGGCAAGTCAGGAAAATCCACAGCAACAGAATCATAACGCTCCCAATCACACCATAGGAGAGGAAATGGCTACCAATCGTGATGACACTATTGCTGACTAATTGTTGCAATCCTACAAGCAACAAGGCAGTGAGTAGCGCACCCAACCACACATCTCGCCAACCAACATAAACAGACGGCAAAATTTTGAACAAAATGCAGGTAGCCAGAGCCAGAATCAAAAACGACGAGCTGGCCTGAAGCCCTTTAGTTAGTTGTAGTTCATCAACTTGAATGAAGGAAAAGGTTTCTTGAAAGGTTGCGGTCAGTTCGAGGATGGTCTTGATAACAATACTTGAAATTAATGAAGCCAGCAGTAATAAGGCAGTTCCAAGCACTAACAGAAAAGAAAAAAGTTTGTTAGCCACAAAGAAAAGCACCATCCTAGGAACCGATCCGACTTCAGTTGCTCGACTCGGCGACTGCCAAATCTTGTTGACTGAACTCCTGAGAACGGCGAAGACTGCACTAGCTGCCCATAAGAGCAAGCTAAATCCAATGATTCCAGCTCCAACGCTATTTTCATTCAGGGCAATCACGGTTTCTTTGACCAAATCGTGAACTTCTGGAGGTAGAAACCGCTCTACCGCTTCTTGAATGTATTGAGACGCTTCAGTATTCGGCCTAATCAACAAACCGATAATGCTCAAGATGACCAATAGTATTGGAAACAGCGAGAAGAGAGCGAAGTACGACAGTGCAGCTGCCATACCGGGGCAATTATCTTGATCCCACTTGAGTCCTGTCTGGATCAGGAGTTGGGCTGGTTTTGAAGGTAGAATGGTAGACCGAATATATCGAAGCATCGTCAGTCTCTACAGTTTTAGAGTGTCATGGGTGAGATAGGTTCGATATCTGGATCGTATCCCCCAACCTGATTGGTGCGGAGGACCCAGACCACCGCCCCATGCTTTAGAAAAACTTGCACGATCGTATCGCTCGCCTTACGGGGTAAGAGTGTTCGCCAACTGCCCAATCCAACCCACAGGTTACGGAGCGGTGCATCTTCCAGAGTAGTGCCTAAGTTGAACTCATTAGCTTCCCAATCAGCGCGGGGAGCGCCCAGCGGTTGCAATTTACGGTATAGCTTTGCTTTCACCTTCTGGAGTTGCTGGTAATGATATTCCTGTTCTGGGTTGTTTGCGAGCCAGGTTTGCAGCAGGGATTGATTGGCGGCGATCTCTTGGGCAAGGGAGCGAATGCTCGCAAACAACGCTTGATTAGAATCTTGGGCGCAGTTATTAGCTGGACCAACGTAGGTTGCTCCTGTGCCATCTCCGATTCGATACCGAGCGGTCATCGCCTCTAGTTGACTCAGCATATTACTTAGAGCCGAGCGGCGCGTCCCGTTGATGTCGAAGTCACCTGTAAACGGCTCAAACTTAATCAAAATGTCGCAAACAGGGCGAGTCCCTAACCAACCAAATTGGCGATCACCCATATACCGCGACCAGTGTAGCGTTCCAGCGGTTAAACCATCGGTGTTGTGACTATACACCTGGTAATACTGAATATCAAACCGCCGCTCATGACTGATTGGATCGTGAATCACGGTAGCAAGTCCGTAGGAAAAGTGACCAAAGAAGATGGGAGTCGCAGCAGCAGGTTCTTTCTTATTACCGCCAATACCGCCATAGACATGCAGCAGGAGTGCTCGATCGCCCACTTTCCAGTCGTCGATCGCAGCCTGGATTTGCTCTGTCTGACGATGCCCCACACATAGTACCGACGAGATTTTGCCCTTCTGTGCCACGGCATTTGCCCAACTTTCCTGCCGAATATAGCGGTAGGAGGCTTTGCTACCAAACACCACTCGATCGGGCTGGAGGCGAAACAGCGATCGGGGAGCGAGCGCCTGCACCACAAAGTATCCAGCTGCGTCCTTGGCACCATAGATATACCACCCTGTTTCATTCAGCGGAGATTGCTCCAGATTGTGCGTTGTTGAAGGATAGCTACCATAACTCTGAGCCTGGATTGGTTGAGGCAAGCGCACCACTTCTGTCCAGCCATCAAACTTGCGTGAGGCGGGGTTAAAATGCCTGACCTGGAAGCGATCGGTGCCTAGAATTGGAGTTTGAAAGCGTACCAATCCGTAATAGCGTCCGGTAATTTCGACGGGTTGATTGCGAATGTAGAGAGCTGTACTCCTTAACTCTTCTACCTCTACCTCTCCTGCCAGCATGACGATCAAATCGTCCGTTGGGTGGGAACCTGCCAGGGATTCTAATGGTCCTACTTGTTGCCAGCGGTTTAGTCGCTCCGGGTGAATGGTGTCACCGTACTGACTGGAATATTCGGCATCAACACTGAAATGAACGTCGTGAGTCACGACTCGTACCCGTTGTTTCACCATAGGATCATCGACCCAACGCAACATCACCCGTCGCCCTACTAGTAGCTCATAGCCCTGAGCAGCATGATGCACTTCAAACCAAACGCCCCGCACCTGACGCCGTTCTGAAGGTTGAGGCAAAATCAGGCGACCCATCCAGAGAGCGATCGGGCGATACCATTGAGCATCGACGTTCTGAGTTAGGGGATAGTAGGTGTAATTGTTAAAGTCGGCTTGCTTATACAGTTCGTAATGACTGAGTTGTTTCTGACGGTGGGGAGCAGCAACCAGGAAACGACCTTGTAAAATTGAGAGAATGATGGCGATCGTGTGTTGTAGATGGCTCTGACCATCGGGCAAAAAAGCGTTAGGATCCATGATTCCACCCGGAACCTGATGTCCTACTGGGCCGAGGGAGATTTCACTAATCTTGCCCTTACGCAATGCCCGATTCCAGTAGGATAAGGGAAACAGCTTGCGTCGTCCCGGAAATAGGATTGGCCCCAAACTGGCAACCCCATCCCGATCGCCCACCAGATGGTACAGATGCTCCAGTTTCAAAAAGTTATTGTTGGCACTCATCACGCCACCGAGGGAGATGACCTCGATATTAGCCCCCAATACTCGTTGGAGATAGGGTGCCGACGCTACCGACATTTGAGCCCCGCCGCTGTAGCCAATCAGAGTAATTGGCACGCCGCTGCCGGGTTGATAGCCCCGTTCCAACAGACCGTTGTAGAGTACCTGAGCAATCCCCTGATTGTAGATGGGTCCATACCGTTTGTCTGCAGATACGGCAACAATCCAGGCATTCCGGAGATTCACCATGAAGCCCAACAGCGCCGTTGGATTTTCCCACCGCATTTTGTCTGCTAATCGCCAGACCCATGCCAGAGGACGACCTTCAACCAGAGGCCGGTTGAACACGGAATACAGCATCAACCCCTGCAAGAACTCCACATCTTCCGGTAGGACTGGCTGGAGTGCCTGGAGAAAATCAACGACATCGGGTGTGTATGCCTCCCCCGACTGACCCACCCCATCCAGGTAGACGACATAGCGGGAGGGGTAATTGCCTGAGATCCTACTTTGACTGGCAGGCATAGACGGAAGGGTTGAGACAAAACGAGTATCTACCCCTTCACCGTACCAACCTGCCCACCAACCCAATGCTTCTAGGGGAGCGAGAAGTCCAGCAAAGATAAGAGCAACCAACCCAATCCAGCCCAGATCAAAGGTCCAGCGCACCAATCGGGGAAGGTTTTCATGCCACCTGAACAAGCTCAGACGAATTGGACGCAGTAGAAGGGCAAAGATTAAAAATAACAAGAGCATCCCCAGCAAGATTAGCCCCAGTCGAATCACCTGGGGAATGCCTTGCAACCGATGGGCTAAGCCGACCCCAACCGTCTCAATGTCCGGAGATGGTATCTGAATGGGGGCAAGACTGGCTGATTGGGCGGTAGTGGCAGCTTCAGTTGGCTGGGAGGCTGCTCGCGGTATAGACTCTGAGGTAGAATCGCCCTCTGGTGTTTTGACCGCTTGATCAGATCCAATCGAGACAAGCCGCGTCTCTAAGCCAGACTGAACAAGTTTTGTGAGTTCTGACCGCTCACTGACTAGATCGACGCCTGCAACCAGTTGCATAAGCCGTCGTCCTAGCTCTGCGATCGGTTGTCCAATCGTACCCTGTAACAGATGCAGTGTGAACCAACCAAACGCCACATGAGCAAAGGCATTCGCACCCCCTAGCTGGATATTTACCCCTGAGGGGGATAGCGAAGCAACCGCGCTCACCCCTGCAACCATCGCCAGTAAATGCCAGACCGATAACAGGTTGAGGAGCGGCACCCCCGCGTAGGGCAAAGCACTCAGAAAACTAAATAGTAAAGGTGCATAACTCAGCCCCAGAGCTTTGACCAGATCGTGCCATGGAATCTGCACAAATCCGGGAAACCAACCTGTCAGCCAGGTGCTAAACACCAGAAACAGAAACCCAAAGACAAATAACACTGCATTCAGCAACAGGCTGAAAATCAGCCGGGCTGGCTTGACCCGATTAATGAATAAAATAACGCTCTGTCCGACTGCCAATGAAAGTCCGGCTATCAGGACGACCAAAAGTGCGATGGTTTGCCCTTCTGGTAAACTGACGATTTTTCGGAACGCTTCCTGATTTAAAGAGAATGATCCGCCAATTAAATCGCCAAGTTGGTAGAGCAACTGCTCAGTCATTTTCAAATTCTCGAAAAATCAAGGGGTGCATTATGCAATGTGTTAGGTTCTAAGCGACGAATTTGCAGTCGTCCGTCGAACTGCCAAAGCAGCAGCAAGTAGTGATATGCCGCTCGAGATTATGCTAATACCCACGTATAGACCGATTAGCCAGAAAGCACTGAAAGGAAAATGATACAACACAAAGATACCCAGAATCAGAGTAATGACGCCGTTGAGTGCCACCGCCCATGACATTCTGTGCCCTGCCCGGTTAGTAAACGCCATAATGATGGTAAAAATGCCTTCAACAATGAACAGAATGCCAAAGGTGAAAGTCAATACTAGGAGCGCGGCTCCCACATTAAACAGAATGTAAAGGCCAGCAATGACATAAAGAATGCCTACTATCAAATTCAGCCAAAAACCTCTGACTGGTTTTGACTGGAACGACTCAACAATCATCACAATGCCGTCAATCAGAGCAATCCAGCCCATAACAGACGTAAAAAATGCTGAAGCAATACCCGGCATGAAAATCGCCAGTATACCAAGAATAATTAGACCAATGCTGAGGACGATTACCCAACCCGTTGATTTTCGGATATCAACATCAGATTGAAAATTAGCAGTCATAACAGGTACCTCGTTGAACAGGATAAAAGCAACTGAACTGGGACGGAAATGACTCGCTTTTTAAATTAGAACAAGAAAATATGAGACTAATATGATAGGAAGTTTTTATACACTTCAACCTATTCTGATTTGAATGTTAATATTTATTGATTGTTCTTCTTTAATAAAGCTAATCATCCGAGCTGCGATGCTTCCCGACTCGGTTGAGCAGCAGCAATGCCACAATAACTCCAACTAATCCAGCTGCGATCGCATTTACCATTGCTTGAATCGCGATCATATTAGAGGGAGAAATCATTGCTCCCTGCGCTATGGTCGTCCCAACTTGATTGGGAGCAATGACGGTTGCCCCCTGCGGCAGTCTCAACATTTGGAAGGTCAATCCACCTACTCGTAACAAAGCGATTAACACTGCAATCATCATAATCCCAATGTTGGCGACTAGTCCTAGCTTAAGGTCTTGAATCACTCGAGATTTTGTAGGGCGCAGCTCCCGCATCTCAAGCTTGTTCGCCAGACGTGTGTAGCGAAAACACCAGTAAATACTAAAGAATAGGATTATTAAGCAGGCGATCGCCAGCCATAAACCAACAGAAAATCCGCCCGTCTGTTGCTGTCCCGGTTTATACAAAACTTCAGCGACCACCACTAAGATCGGAATAAATCCCAGCAAGGCTTGCAGCCAGAAGCCAATCCAACCCAATCTGCGGAAGGAACGGGCAATCTGTTGGGGAGTCAGGCTTGGTGCTTCAGAACTGAGAAATTTGAACATAGTAGGGGTTTCTATAGAAGGAATGTCGAAGTATGGAGTGGGGTTTCAAATTTATATTCTGAATATAAGTTATTTATTCTCTTAGTGCTAAATATTCTTCATACCGATGAAGGATGAAAGTAACTATTGGAGGGTGTAAAAACATCCTTTCATATCAGTTTCATATTCTCTTGCTCTAGTATCGCTGTGATTGCAGATTATTTAGTATGACAGCCAAATACCACTAGCTCTAGTTCCCTAATCTTCATCATGGCACATCAAACACTGCTCAAAGCTTCAGACAGCAATTTTTTGCCTACAGCACTCTGAACCTAGAGGTGCGCATGGCAGTTCAGCAGCAGACGACTGAATTCAAAAGTTTGGTAGGTCAAACAGCGCAGAATATTATAGATGTAGGTGAGAAGTTGACCAATATCAAATCAAAACTCGGACATGGCAACTTCAGAAAGTGGCTGAAGTCAGAGTTTGGTTGGAGTATACCAACGGCACGGAGATTTATGCGCGTGTATGACAGGTTCAAAAGCTTCAATTTGAATCATTTAAATATTGTTACCTCAGCTCTCTATCTTCTCGCTGAACCCGCGCCTCCCTGGGGCAGTCAAGGAAGCTCTTGAGCGTGCTGCTCTGAGAGAAGCCATACCCTACAAGTACATTGCGCTTCCATTCCTTACCACAGACTCTGGAAACCAGCCTTTTACGCTTTCAGCGGTGTTTTAACCCATTAGTTTAGTAAAAGCTATTCATGATCACTCGCCAAGATCTTCATCAATTACAATCCTTGCTCAAGGTGCCTGCACTTTCTATTTTGTTGCCAACCCATCGGACATCACCTGATAACAAACAAGATCCAATTCGGGTCAAAAACCTAGTGGATGAAGCAACGGAACGACTTGCTACAGAATTTTCTTGGCGGGAGTTGGAACCGTTACTGAAGCGGCTAGAAACCCTTGTGAGCGAAATTGATTATCCTTACACGCTAGATGGGCTGGCATTGTATGTCAGCCATGATTTTGCAAAGCTCTACTACCTCCCCTTTGCGGTACCAGCGCGCGTTGTGATCGATCAAACCTTCGCCACACGAGATTTAGTCTATGGCATGCATCGGGCACTGCGCTATTGGGTGCTGCTGTTAAGCCAATCGTCTACTCGCTTATTAGCTGGAACAGCGCAGATCCTTGAAGAAGTCCACGATCGCAACTTCCCGATCCAAATGACAGGTCCCGGAGCTACTACTGCGCTTCCCTATGAGGCTGATTCTAGCTATTTAGACGACAGGCATCGCAGATTTTTTCAGCAGGTAGATCGTGCCTTCATCTCTTATGCTAAGGATGATGAGCTGCCATTAATTGTAGGAGGCGTAGATCGGCAGATATCTTTCTTTCAGGAAGTCTCTCAATATAAACCCTTGATTGCAGACACTCTAACTGGTAATTTTGACAGAGCGACAATTCATGAGCTGACCCCACAGGTGTGGTCGATCGTGCAGAACCTTCGGGAGACGCAAAGAGCCAATGCGCTGCAAGAATTGGAGCATGCGGTGAGTGCTCAAAAGGTCGTCTCCACGATTGAAGAAGTGTGGCGCCTAGCGCAGGAAGGTCGGGGAAAATTACTGTTGTTTGAGAAGAACTATCATGTGCCCGCGATCGTGACTGAAGACGGCAGGCTGGAATTAGTGGATCAGGTCGGCAGTATGGAGGTGATGGATGATGCTGTGGATGAAATTATTGAAGTCGTATTGGCGAAGGGGGGCAGCGTTGCAATTATGGACGATGGAGCGCTATCTATTCATCAACACATTGCCTTAATTTTGCGATACTGATGTTTCCTCGCTTGATGACACTTATTAAGATCGAGATTGTCATATCGGTTTCATAGATTAGTCATCTATTCTTAAAACTAAGCAACTTTCAATAATTTTGACTTAAACATTCGCTGCAATGACAAACGGCAGACTGCTACCTCTGTTGACTAGCGTGGGCATATGGGCTGTCGGCGGTCTGCTCGGCGGTTTAGTCGGCTCCTTGGTTGTGGTGCTGCTGGCCGGGTCGATCAAGTGGATACTCGATGCAGTCTCCAGACTAGGCACCGTCTGGCTGCTGCTGCTGCCACTGCTCGGCGTTACGCTAGCTGTGCTGGTATTGCACGGCTTGGGCAAGGGCGAAGCCGTACAGGACTTAGTTCCCCGCGAAGCTGCTCTCCCCAGGCGGCTTCCTTCACCCACATGGTACTCCTTTCCCTACGACGTTGCCCGGGCCGATCTCACCGCCGACGTGGTAGCCACGGCCGGAGCAGAAGAGAACTTCCCCTGGAATCTGGCACCGTTACGCGCCCTTGCCATCCTGCCCACCGTTGGGCTTGGTGCGGCGATGGGAACAGAATCCCCAGCGGCTCATATGGGCGATGCGGCGGGGAGCTGGCTGGGCAACACGAATCCAGCACTACGCCGACTGGTACGACCCGCCGCGATCGGCGGTGGTGCCGCTGGTGTAGCCGTCCTAATGGGGCTCCCGCTGGTGGGCAGTGTCTTTATGCTTGAGCTGAGCCAGCGACGAAAGGTTCCGCTCAGCCTGGAACGCGTGGCTGCGGCATTGGTGGGGGGACTGGTTGGATGGGGGATCAACCTTGTTTTTAGGCTCAATCTGATCCGGCTTGTCGTGCCGGTTCCCCCCAGACACATCTGGGATGCGGTGGGTGCCGCTTTGTTCATCGGAGTGCTCGTAGGCACTGTTACGTCGTTCTCAGGCGAGGCGATCTACTGGGCCCGAGGCTGGAAGGCCCGACCAGTCATTCGTCTCCTGGTCGGGGCCCTGGTCATGCTATTTCTGGCAGCGGTGACAGCGCTGATCGCTACACCGGCAGCGGCCTTCGGTCCAGGGGGCGCGGCCATTATCTGGGCCGAAACCGTCCAAACTACCCCTTACCACCTGCTAGCAGTGGCCTTGCTCCATGCCGCGTCCACCACTGCTGCCGTCGCGGCCGGAGGCTGTGGCGGAGTGTTTGTGCCCTTTCTGGCAATCGGCGACCTTAGTGGTAGGGTGTTTGCGGTAGCCTTCGGGGTGCCGTCGGATCTGGCGGGTGCCGCTGGGGCGGCAGCCGGTATTGCCGGTGGTTATCGGCTGCCGTTCACAGCCCTGACGATAGTGCTGGGGGTTGGTGGACCAAAAGCAGCCAAACTAACCAGCTTCGCTACAGTTGTGGTCGCTGCCCTCTTGGGATTGGTGACCGCACGGGTAGTCAATACACTCTCAAGTTCCCTGCTCTCTACAATCCGCCGGATGCGATCGTCAGGGGGCTAAACCTAGTAACGTTTTTGACGATTGCAGGTGGACTGTCTATTGCTTTAGCAACAGTGTCGTTGTACAAGCCGATGCAAGCACAAGAGTTACCCCCTGCCCCCTCAAACTGTTCATATCTCAAAGAAGTGAGGACCGGAAAACCAGCGATTCGGCAGTCAGTTGCAACGAATAACTCGAATTCTCACACTGACTTTGCCGTCCCAACGGGTACAAGCTTTACCAGTTACATTGGCAGACTGATCCCCGAAAATAATGCGCAATATCGGGTAGAATTCAATCTCAAATATAATGATGGCACATCGTCAACTGCTGTGTCGCGTACGATCGCCAACGCCCAAAAATTTTCCGTTTACAATCTGCCCTTCCGGACACCAACAAATCGGCAGCCTTTTCAAGTTAATGCCAACATCAGGAGTGGCCGCAATAATGCCTATACAGTTCTTGTTTTAGCGTGCCGATAAGTGTCTAAGTGTACTCAACTCGTTTTTGCGGCACAACCAGAAGTATTGCTTTATGGACGCAATCATAGCCGAGCTCCTCTCAAACGGGCGAAATCGAAGCTGAACTAAGCAACAAAATTGATTGATTCCTATTCACTGACGAACGCAGAATTGACCAGGTTTTCAAGTGAGTAGATTTCATTCCATTGATCTTGTGTGACGAGCCGCTGTTCTTGTACCACAATTTCGTGTACGCTCTTTCCCGACTGCAACGCTTCCCTCGCGATCGCAGAGCAGGTTGCGTAACCCAGCAGCGGATTGAGCAATGTCACGATGCCGACACTGTTCATCACGTGATCGTGGGTCATTTGGGCATTGGCAGTAATACCGTCTACACATTTGCTCTGCAACTTCAAGCAAGCCCGCGACAGGAAGGTGAGCGACGTGAACAACGAGAAGGCGATCACGGGTCCCATAACGTTCAATTGCAACTGCCCTGCCTCAGCAGCCATCGTCACGGTGACATCGGCCCCAATCACGTAGAAGCACGTCTGGTTGACGACCTCTGGAATCACCGGATTGACCTTACCAGGCATGATGGACGAGCCAGGTTGTAAAGCCGGGAGATTGATTTCGCTCAATCCAGCACGCGGACCACTAGACAATAAGCGCAGGTCATTACAGACCTTACTCAATTTAGTCGCGATGCGCTTCAGGATGCCGCTCAACTGCACAAAGTCGCCAGTATCGGGCGTGGCCTTGACCAGGTTGGGAGCTAGTGTGACCTCTACGCCGCTGATCTCATGCAGATACTGTACGCACTTCTTTGCGTAGCCGGGTGGTGCATTCACACCAGTGCCGATCGCCGTCGCGCCCATGTTCACTTCGGTCAGTAGGTGCTGTGCTTCGAGCAATCGCGCTCGATCGTTGGCAATAATCGCTCCGAACGCGATAAACTCTTGTCCCAGGGTCATGGGCACGGCATCTTGCAATTGGGTGCGACCCATCTTCAACACGCGCCCAAATGCTTCGCCTTTGCGGAGAAACGCCATACTCAGAATGCTCATCGATGCGCCCAGTTCCTCAATCTTAAAGTACAGAGCCAGACGGAAGGCAGTCGGCCAGGTGTCGTTGGTGCTCTGGCTTGCGTTGACATGGTTATTGGGGTGCAAAAACTCATACTCGCCCTTACACTTGCCCATCCATTCCAGCCCGATGTTAGCAATCACCTCATTCACGTTCATATTTGTGCTGGTACCTGCACCGCCCTGAATCAGATCGCTGATGAACTGATCTGTATGCTTACCGACGATCAACTCATCACACGCATAGCAGATAGCATCGCAGACGGTTGGCGAAAGCACTCCACAATCACGGTTGGCTAAGGCTGCGGCTTTCTTCACCATCCCGAAAGCCCTAATGAATAGCGGCTCCCTCGAAATTGGCACACCAGTGATATGAAAGTTCTCTTCAGCACGCAGCGTTTGAATGCCGTAGTAGCAATCGTTGCTGATTTCGCGATCGCCTAGGAAGTCGCGTTCGATTCGAGAGTTAGACATAATTGAGACTTACGCACCGCTTAAAAATCAACCGCATCCCGAATCAATGGACAAGTCATGCAATGTCCGCCACCTCGTCCGCGCCCTAGCTCAGCACCGACAATGGTGACCACTTCTACCCCTTCTTTGCGCAGAGCTGTATTTGTGAATGTATTGCGATCGTAGGCGACAACCACACCCGGTTCTATGCAAACGACGTTGTTGCCGCTGTCCCACTGCTGACGCTGCACAGCATAAGCATTGCCTCCCGTCTCCACCACGCGCAGCTTCTTCAGACCCAGAGATGACGCTACCACATCCACGAACGGCTCGGACTCTTTCGTTATCTCATACCCAGGCGGTTTGTCACTGGGTCGTAGAGAGAATGTCACCACCTGATCGATGATTGGGGGGAACAGAGTGACAACATCGCGATCACAGAAGGTGAAGACCGTATCGAGATGCATCGCTGCTCGAAGTTTGGGCATCCCGGCGACAATCACCCGTTGGGCACCACGTTTAGCAAACAGGGATGCTGTCAATTGGACGATGGCTTGACGCGAAGTGCGTTCGCTCATACCGATCAGCACCACACCATTCCCAATCGGCATGACATCGCCACCTTCGAGGGTAGCGGAACCGTGATTAACTTCTGGATCGCCCCACCAGATTTCAAACTTTGCCTGGGCAAAGCTGGGATGAAACTTGTAGATTGCGGTTGTGAGAATGGTTTCTTCGTGCCGAGCAGGCCAGTACAGCGGATTGAGGGTGACGCCGCCGTAAATCCAGCAGGTCGTATCGCGGGTGTACAATGTGTTAGGCAGCGGCGGCAGCAGGTATCCGGTAATGCCAACTGCTTCTTGAGCCATTTTAAGCAAGTCGCTGCTAAACTTTTCAGGAATCTCAGTGGCAGCAAGCCCACCGATGAGATGTTTAGCCAATTCTTGAGAATGCAAGCTTTCTAAGAAATTCCGAACATCTTCGACCAGCCCCAGTCCGACTTCATTAGGCACGATTTGTTGATCTAAAATCCATTTTTTCGCTTCCGGAACGTCAAGAGTTTCCGCTAGCAGGTTGTGCATTTCTACGACTTCGACACCGCAATCGCGCATCTTAGAGATGAAGTCTAGATGATGGCGCTTTGCCATTTCCACCCACAACACGTCGTCAAATAGCAAATCGTCACAGTTGGTGGGGGTCAAACGAGAATGGGCCAAGCCAGGTGAGCACACCATCACTTTTCGCAGTTTGCCAACTTCGGAGTGTACGCCATAGGAGACGGAAGGTGGATGAGCAGCAACAGGATTGTTAGTATTAATCATGATTAACTCCTTTAAGCAGGTTTTCCAAATGGTTGCCTAAACAGCCAAATCTGTTGCATCCTCTAAGGTTCTTGCTTTGTTCCAGTTGCAGAATCGCAATTACAGAGGGGTTCATTCAGAATCTGCTCAGCAACTGCCGTGATCGTTTCCAGATAACCTCGAACCCTCGCGCGGGTATTTCCAACTCTTTGAGCAATTGCGGCTATTTTTTTGCCATCTACAAATACCTCCTGAAGCGGGTAATTTTGCAGAAACTTCAGCAAGGTAACGTAGTTGTCTTCCCTAGCTGATAGAACAAGAGCGGCTCTCAAAGACTGAATGGGAGCAACACGGCGGCGATTATAAATAACCTGACCCATCTGATACAGCAGAAACTCCCCTGGTAGGGAGTTTAAAGCCCGATCCATAGTTAGAAAATCGACTCGGAGTTTTTGATTGAGGAATTCGCGCAAGACCTCCGGATCTACTCCAGCCACTCTTAGTTGAAACCGCCGTAGACGACTTAACTCACCCGTTTGAGCAAAGGTTTGCATATCCTCAACAGAAAATGATTCTTGGAGAATACCGTATCTGAAGATAACTCGTTCGGCTGCTAGAGTTGGAGTCGCATGACTAAATATTCCTACACTAACACCCATCAGCAAGACACTACTGAGCCATGCGACCTTCGATGTCCCCTGGGTAAGCAACCGTTGAAAGGATTGGGAGGAAAGCAACATAAATTTTATAAAAATAGGGGATTAGAAGTCGGTCATGGGCATTTCACTGCCTTTGCGGAAGCTACAGAACCATCTTCTGAAACTTGCCTGGGTGTAACGACTTCTGAGCTTGTTGAATCGACTGGACAATTGCACATCAGGTTTTGCAAAAACAGCCTTAACGTTTCCACGGCTGGTTGTACCCGTTCAACAAACGCACTCGCTCGGTTATAGGCTCGTTCAACACGGGGAAGTTGCACTACAATTTCGTCTTCAGGATAATTGCCAATCACCTCCAGTATGGAAATCTGTTGGTTGTTCCTGTAGGAAGTTGCCAACGCAGTCCGCAACGGTTCCAGGTTATCCGGTATGGTGACGGAAGTCAGAACATTGTTCAGTTGGAGCAACAGAAAGTCAGTGGTCGGATTTCTAAAGTTCTGCCTACTAAAAGGGCGAGTAATTACAATCTCATGGGTCAGTGCTGTGCGTAAAGCCTGTGAAGTTCTGGGAAGCTTTCCAAAGATGTTCTGCAAATCTGTCCGTTGCGTTTCACCCGTCATGACGAATGTTTGAAAATCCCTGAACGGTACAGATACTCGTGATTCGTTAAATACCAATGTAACGGTTTCGACTGCACTAGCGCTGGTACTAAAGGCAATAATGGCTCCAAAAGCCAGAAACAGGCTTGAACCTGAAAGCCTAATTCCTGACACTGTCTTTAACAGAGGTACTTGAAGCTGTCGGCGTAAAACGGTAAATAGCATAGGTTAATTTTTGACAATGATCTGTTGTTGAATTTAGAGTTAACACAGTGCAATTGCGCCCATCTAAACAAGGGACGTGACTGGCTTTGCCAAGCTCTATAAGAATTGGTTGAAAAGGCTGTTTGTACAGCAGAGTTATGAATTATTTCTCAGACTACTCAATTAAAATATGAAACTCATAGGAAGCTTATAGAGATTGAAAATTTGCACTACATTTGTATATAAAATGGGTGTTATAGGTTAAGCCGTTACTTTAGAAGCATAAGTAGGGAGCTTTGCTTTAATCTTAATATTTTTTTAAAACCGTTCCTAAAGTTGAGCTTACCATTTATCTATAATGATCATGCAGTTCAAAAGCGTGCTGCCAAAAGATTGGAAATGCCATCGATTTATCGATGAAAAGGCTGTAATTTGAGTACCAAGATTTAACAGTTTCGTTTACTCTTCCAGCGTTAAGCATCCTTCATGCCGATCGCCTTCCCCAAATTCCTCCACCGCTTGAGCACGAATGTCCCTCTAAGTTGGGTACTAACAGTTCCATTTGTGTTACCGACAATCGGAGCAGTAGCCCTGGTCGGCTATCTGTTTCATCAAAGTGGACAAGCAACCGTGGAAAACATGGGACGTAAATTACTTGCGCAGACAAATGAACGGGTGACGCAAGAAGTCAAGACGTATCTGCAGACGCCTCTATTGATCAATCGTTTGAATGTCGATGCAGTTAATCAGAAACAACTTGACCTCCAAAACGTTCCAGCACTGGAATCTGCTTTGTTCAATCGGTTGCAGCAATTTGAGCGGGTAACGGCTGTCTTATTTGTTAGCCCTCAAGGCAAATTTAGAGTGGTAGAACAGTTGCCAAAGCTGTATTTGGGCATTGCCGATCCCCCTCAGCCAGACAAACTTCTGATTTATCACCTAGACGGCCAGGGTAGACGAGGGCAACTTGTCACTACCGTGAATGGTCTAGATGTACGACGTGATCGCCCTTGGTATCAGCGAGCCGTCAGAACGGGAAAACTGGGGTGGAATCCGATTTCCCAGTACGGGACTTTTAAAGCACTGACCTTAGACGCCTCCCAACCTGTTTACGATCGCACTACAAAACGCCTTGTGGGAGTTTTTGCAGTCCATATCCGGCTAGATTATTTGAGTGAGTTTCTCCGTCACTTAGATATCAGTCGCTTTGGTCAAGCCATCATCATGGATCAAAGTGGTGCCTTGGTCGCCACGTCCACACCAGAGCAACTCTACGAAGCTGAAGCAGGCATAGGACATCAAAATCAGTTCAAACAACTGAACATTAATGAGAGTCATGATAATTTGACGCGATCACTAGGTAAATATTTGTACGACCGACCAAGTACCTTGAGATCGCTAGAGCAACCCCAAGATTTAGAATTTCGCTACAAAGGTGAACTGCAATATGTAAAAATTACGCCCTTTCACGATCCATATGGGTTGAATTGGCGGATTTTGACAGTGATTCCAAAGGCTTATTTCCTGGAACCGATTCAGCACAATACGCGCCAAACTATCCTGCTCTGTCAGCTGACTCTGGGCGTGGCGATCGGGCTAGGACTACTTGCCGCCAATCGGCTCACAGCAGGCTTTGCGCAGTTAAATCGGGCCAGCAGAGAACTAGCCGCAGGCAATCTCGATCAACGGCTACCAACCGACAGCCCAATCTACGAATTAAATGGTCTGGCGCAAACGTTTAACCAGATGGCAGAGCAACTGCAACAGTCCTTTGATCGTATCAAAACTGCTTTAGAAGAGTCTAAAGAGAAGTTCACGACCATTTTCCGCACCAGTCCTCACCCAATAGCGATTGCGAGTTTAGCGGAAGGATGCCTCATGGAAGTCAATGATAGCCTGCTCGAGTTTTTCGGCTATTCCCCTGCTGAGATGATCGGTTGCACGGCTTTAGAACTCAACCTGTGGAGCAACCTAAATGAGCGTGACCGATACAGAGCGCTGCTGCAACAGCAGAGAAGGGTTCGCAACCTGGAAGTACAAATGCGCACAAAATCGGGCGAA
>JAFASY010000144.1 GCA_019244235.1 Chroococcidiopsidaceae cyanobacterium CP_BM_ER_R8_30 | reverse complement strand
GATGTGAAGTTTTACTGGCGTTCCCTCAACAAGACCGTTAGCCTGCTTAAGCAGAGGTTATCTGCGGTGGGTGATAGATACCGTTGGCTGGATCGAGGATATCTGTTGAGGTTGTACTTCTAGGCTATTTATTGGTATCCAGTATCCCTGTAATAGCGGTACAATAAGGAACTATCCGTGGTGTGACTGGAATAACCTGCTATGGCAGAGCAACTTGTTCTCCCCTTTCTAAGCAATTCTACATCCCTAACAGTCATTGAGCTATGCGCTGGTGCTGGTGGACAAGCATTAGGGTTACACTCAGCAGGTTTTCATCCTCTTGCTCTTGTTGATAATGATCAAAGTTGTGTAACTACGTTACAAGAGAACTTTAAGGGAGTTAATGTTTATTTAGAAGACCTCAAAACATGGAATGGAAAACCTTTTGAGCATGTTGATTTATTAGCGGCTGGTTTACCTTGCCCACCCTTTTCAAAGGCAGGTAAACAGCTTGGTTCTGATGATGAGCGAAATCTTTTTCGTGTAATACTAGACATCATAAGTGAAGTCAAGCCCAGAGGAGTTATGATCGAAAATGTCCCTGGCTTACTAGATGCTAGATTTGATGAATTTAGATCTAATTTTCAGGACCAACTTCATAAGATGGGGTACACCTCTGCCTGGAAGCTATTAAACGCTTGTGACTATGGTGTTTCTCAGTTGCGACCGCGTGTTGTGCTAGTTGCTCTCAGAAAGGGTTTAGCTTTGGATTTTTCTTGGTCTCGACCTTTAGAGATCAATCCTCCAACTGTAGGTGAAACTCTTTATGATCTGATGGCTGAGAATGGCTGGAAAAAAGTTGATGAATGGAAACAGAAAGCAAATAAAATTGCCCCTACTTTGGTTGGAGGAAGTAAAAAGCATGGTGGTCCTGATCTTGGTCCGACAAGGGCTAAGAGAGCATGGGCATCTTTAGGAGTTAACGGTCATTTAATAGCTCAATCAGCACCTGAATCTGAATTTGATGGCAATCCTTGTCTCACAGTTAAAATGTGTGCTAGGCTTCAAGGCTTTCCTGATAACTGGTTCTTCTCTGGCAGGAAGACGGCTGCATATAGACAGGTAGGGAACGCTTTTCCTCCACCCGTTGCAGCATCAGTAGGAAGAGAATTATTTAGAGTACTTACTACAACTAAGAAAGTATTTGCAGTTAATTCTAACCTAGGTTGATATGCCAAGAGTACCGACAAAAAACCGCAATGCAGAAGCAGCAGTACAAGCATTTGTAAATGATTTAGCTAATAGAGGTTGGGGACTCAATGAAGCATGGCTTGCTATTTCTAGGCAGCTTATGACCTGTGAAATATGGGATGAGCTTAGAAAGAGTTGGGTTCATTATTACAATCAGCCTGTTTTACGTGAAAGGAATGACTATAAGCTTTTAGCTGATAAAAGCCCAAATCAAGCTTTACAAGAATCTGCTCTTGTTGGTGATTACATCGCTCAAAAGTTAAATATTCCCAGACAAGATTTATGTAATCAGCTTGGCATATTTATGAAAGCGTTATCTATTCAACCGAATAATCCCAGAGGCCATTCTTTTCGATCCATTCTTGCAGAAGTTTTAGCACGGTATGGCGATCCTCAGATAACAATACACGAGGAAGTCAATCCCTATATTGTGTTTCCTGGCAATCAATTTAATCTTCGTTCCAAAAATCCTAGAATAGATATTGTTGTATATCGCAATAATCGTCCAGTTGCTCTCTGTTCTACTCGATGGACGTATCGCCACGACAGAGTTGACTTGCTTGAAGAAGCCAGAGCTTATATGAGCGCAGCTAGACAGCTTAATCCTAGTATTCATTTCTTTGGCATAACCGCAGAGATGAATCCTGCACGTCTTAAGAAAGTTGTAGCTCAAACTCTACCACTAGCGCAGTCTGCTGATATTGATCATCTTGTACATTTACACGCACCTCTTGCTACAACGGTTGTCAACCATAACGGAGACTTGATTCATCTGCTAGATCTTGTAGATTGGGTAAATAGCTCTTATACTTGGTAAAGCTGACTTTGTTGCAACAAGAGCAAGTTTTTCCCCTTACCATCAAGGCGACACTAAACCACTTATTAACTGTTGACTGGTTTTATCTTGATGCTATAGAGCGAAGCATAAAAAGTGAACTAATCAACGAAGAAGCTTGGCGTTTTTTTGAGCCTAAAGAGCTGTTCGATACGTGCATAGAGTTACAGCATGAGCAACGTGAGACGGATGAACGCTTAATAGCCGTTTGTAGGGCATTATTGACCAAGAAGGGGTTAGGGGTCAGGAATCAGGGGTCAGGGTATGAAAGAACCTTTGAAAACGCTTGTCAAGGGGGATACAAGCCCCTTTATAAACTAACAATTAAACCGAGACCAAGGGCGCAAGGTTTAATAAGTCATTGTTTCAATCCCCTATTGAAGAGCCAGGGGTACTCTGACCTGCAAGCCAACTTCAGGGTGAAGCCCAACCTGCTTAAGCTGGGTTAACGTTCCTCCTTGCCTGATCCAGCCAATTGCTGAAAACCATAGCTCAATGAGGAAATTCCGAATACGATCGGCTGACTCCGCTCACAGTTAAGCTTTCTCTATTTCAGATAAAACAATTTTATATATAAAAAATATTGTGATTTTTTAAATTTATCTCTAAAGTGATCTAAGTGAAGAACAGTAAAGGAGTGATAACTATGGTGAAGCTTTTACGAAATCTGGTTGGGCAATGGTTTAATCAGATCGAGGTTGATAACCCTGAGATGGCTCAATTCTTGTGCAGGGTTATCCCCGCAAGTTGTCCTTTTGAGCGAGAGATCAAGCTGTTTGATTACACCTTATTTCATATTCCGCCCCTGTGCAAATTGAACCCTTTCTATGAGCAAATAGTTGATCTTCGCTTTAAAGCTCTATCTTATCTAGCAACTGCAAGCTTGACCAATGCAAGCTCATTGGAAATCGCTATGACAGATGCATGCAGTGGCGATATAGCGCTTTATTGCTGATGAAAATATGGAAGTATTTAACCTGCCCTTAATACAACTTAAAGAGGTAACAATTTTTTACCGTCTCCTTGTAGGCAGCTCATGAAGCTCTCATGCTGCCTTTTTTGTTTTCTAGTCAAAATTACAGTTGTAATTATGAGTAGTTTATTAGATGCCATCTCACACTTCATAACTCTACAGTTTCCATAGAACTTATCTATAAAAATTATTAAAATTAGCAATTTTACTCTGTACACAATTAAAGGTACTATGCATTAATGTTGATGGCAAGCACTTCAGCTTTTTTTCATTAGACCGGGCATAATTGTGAGCTGTTTTGTGGAGGCAAAACGGTCACTTCTATATATCTTGGGGTTGGCACTTAGACATCTGTAGAGCCAATCTCCTAAGCTGAACTTGTCAAATCAACAGAATTAATTGAGCTATTGGTGTGAGGAGTTGCTGTGAAATTGTGTTTATTGGCTACTGCCAGTAGAGTTGGCATTTTGTGCTTATTCACTGGTGCTTTAACTCTGGCAGTAATGCCTGCTACTGTTGCTACTGTTGCTACGCCGACTTCCCAATCGCGGACTGTTGCTTCTAAATCGGATTCCACTTCCCGCCGCTTGATCTCCCAACTTATACTTCAACCCGATAACAACAGTGCTGGACAAGTCACTTCAGTTTCCCAACTGTCGGATGTGCGACCCACAGACTGGGCGTTTCAGGCACTGCAATCATTGGTGGAGCGCTATGGCTGCATTGCTGGTTATCCAGATGGTACCTTTCGGGGGAACCGGGCGCTGACGCGGTACGAATTTGCAGCAGGGTTAAATGCTTGCTTAAACCGAGTGAACGAGTTGATTGCGGCTGGAACATCTGACTTAGTGCGTCGAGAAGACCTCGTCACTCTACGGCGATTGCAAGAAGAGTTCGCTACTGAACTCACTGCTCTCCGTGGTCGGGTTGATAACCTAGAAGCACAGACGGCACAGTTGGAAGCTAATCAGTTCTCGACCACGACTAAACTGAATGGTGAAGTCATTGGTGCTGTCATTGGGGCAACAGGAGGGGCTCCTAACACCAGAAACCCTGACGCCATCTTTGTCGATCGGGTGCGGTTGAATCTCATCACGAGCTTTACAGGTAAGGATACACTGATTACTGGTCTGCAAGCCTATAACCTGGGAGGCGGTCCCAACAGTATTGGCGGTGCCTTAGGCTTAGCAGACCCCCTGGGTTTGAGTGCTAGCAATGCTCGCGTGAGTTTTGAGCCGCAATTCCCTGGGCTTGATATTAAGACTCTAGGCGCTGCTCAGGGTGGTAACTCAGTGACTCTTTATAAGCTGGTTTACGTCTTTCCCGTTGCTAAAACTTTGACTCTATTTGCCGGACCAGCGTTAGAATCAACCGATGCCGGTTTTGGTATCACTCCCTTCTATGGTGAAGGACAAGAGGCGATTTCGAGGTTTGCTGGCTTGAACCCTGTGGCACGTGTATCAGGAGGTACTTCCGAAACTGGTGTGGCATCGGCAGGGGGCTTCATCTGGAACATTGCTAAGAGTGTGAATTTGAGAGCTTTTTACGCAAGTGTCAACGCGAATCTCCCTGTCAATCAAGGCTTTCCTGGCACCCCACTTGGCGCTGGCTTATTTGGCGGCAGTACTGTGGTGGAGGCACAGCTAGACTTCAAGCCTAGTCGAAATCTTGACCTGGCGCTTGACTATGCTAATAGTCATCACCAGATCAACATTCTGGCTACGGGGTTAGCAAATGCTGATATTGGGACTCTCTATGGATTGCCTGCAACTCAGCAGGTGCACATCAATTCTGTAGGCGGCACGGCAACTTATCGTTTATCTCCAAAAATTGCCTTAAGTGGATACGGTGCTGCTTTCTTCGTCTACAACGATGGCGGTACGACTGCTTCTACCACTCTTACAAGCTGGATGGCAGGTGTGCATTTCACAGATCTATTGCAGAAGGGCAATGCCGCCGGGATTTTGTTTGGGCAACCACTTTATCGAGTGGATGCGGGCGGTGCTGCTTCTCTTCCCGCTAACCGGACGACCCCTTATCATCTAGAGGCTTACTATCGCTTTCAGGTTAACGACAATATCAGCATTACGCCTGGTGCATTTGTCCTGTTCAATCCTGAAGGAAACAGTAGGAACAGTACAACAGCTGTAGCTATACTGCGCACCACTTTCAGCTTCTAGGTTACCAATACCATTTTGGATGCGTAGATTTTTTGAAAGCACTATCAGAGCGCAGTTACAGCAATTCATACTTTTGCAGTAATTAAACAAAATGGTATTGGAAACATGAATGCACTATTCACGAATCGAGTTGGGGTGCTGGCAACCATGCACCAAAAGGAAAGGGTTATTGCTCCCATCCTTGAACAAGAATTAGGCATCAAAGTTATAGTTCCGCCAAATTTTGATACTGATTCCTTTGGAACATTTACTAGAGAAGTCAAACGGCTAGGAACCCAACTCGAAGCCGCGAGGCTCAAAGCCGAAAAAGCGCTAGCTTTGACAGGCGAGAGCCTCGCTTTTGCCAGTGAGGGAACATTTGGACCTCACCCAGTTATCCCATTTATTCCATGTAATAGAGAAATTGTTGTCTTGGTGGACAAAATGCATGAAGTCGAAATCATTGGTCAAGAATTTTCGACTGAAACTAACTATAGTCATCAGATAGTGAAGAGTGTTCAAGAAGCACATGCTTTTGCGAAGCAAGTTGGCTTTCCTGAACACGGACTAGTCGTGATGGTTACTCATTCCTCCAGCAGTGAGATGCGCAAAGGGATTACGACGGAAGAACAGCTCACAGAGGCAGTTGAATTTGCCCTTAGTAAATCTACAGATAGTCAGGTTCGTGTCGAGACAGATATGCGGGCACTCTATAACCCTACCCGGATGAAAAATATAGAAAAAGCCACTTATGACCTGCTCAAAAAAATCAACCACCCCTGCCCGAAGTGTTATTTCCCTGGTTTTGCAGTGGTCGAAAGGAAAAAGGGATTACGCTGTGCTGCTTGCAATTTGCCAACTGCGATGACTCGTACTGCTATTTACCAATGTTCTAAGTGTAGTTTTAGCAAAGAGGTCTTATTTCCAGATGGATTAGAAACAGCTGACCCATCGCAATGTATGTACTGCAATCCCTGATGATGTAGCCATTAATACTTTAAAAACAAGATATAGAGAGGAATCATATACATCCTAATCCGGTTGCCCAAATTTAGACCCGATTCAATTTATGGTAAAGATGTGAAGAGTTAAGTTGTCTTTAGCAGTAAGCAGATTCAGCATGAACTGTATAAGACTAAACCTTCATCAACTATCTATAGAGTAGTACGCTCAAACATTTTTATTGAGGGTCAAGCCAATGGTTCTCCAAGCCCCATTCGTTAGAACAGAACCAACCATCACATGGGAAGCGCTACCAACAGATTTCGTGTTACCAGATGACCCTGTGGAAAATATTCAACAGCCACCCCTCGCCGCAGCTCTCACCGATGCGCTGGGAGCCGCTGGACGCATCCAGCCAGAGATGCTAGTTGGCTCCAACTTTGCACTGGTCGCAACGGTGAATAAGAAGATTGTGGTCAAAGCACCAGACTGGTTTTATGCGCCGCAGGTACATCCCGTAGCAACGGGTATCATTCGTCGCAGCTACACTCCTAACCTCGATGGTGCCCCTGTTGCCGTTGTGATGGAGTTTCTTTCCGAAGAAGAAGGGGGTGAACTGTCAGTACGCTCAACCCCGCCCTACGGCAAGCTTTACTTCTATGAACGGATTCTGCAAGTGCCAACCTATATAACTTACGATCCCTACGAACCTAGTTTAGAAGTGCGATGTTTGCAAAACGGACGATATACTTTACAGGACGCAAATATGCATGGGCAGGTGTGGGTTCCAGAGTTAGAACTGTTTCTGGGAATTTGGTTTGGGGAGCGCCTCCAGCAAACTATGAATTGGCTCCGCTGGTGGGATAGGGCAGGCAATTTGCTGCTGTGGAGTGCAGAACAGGCAGAACAGGAGCATCAACGATCAGAGGCATTAGGGGCTAAGTTGCGCGAACTTGGAGTTGATCCAGACAGTCTGATCTGACCTAATCGGCTCTGGGCTAGGTAGTTGCTGTATGTGGATGTTGCTGCAGGACTTGCTTGAGATATTGGCCTGTATAGGATAAGTGATTCTCTGCCACTTCCTCTGGCGTACCAGTCGCAATAACTTCTCCTCCTCTGTCACCGCCTTCTGGTCCTAAGTCAATCACCCAATCGGAACAACGAATCACATCTAAATTATGTTCAATGACTAAAATTGAATTTCCCTTATCTACTAAACGCTGTAAGACATTGAGTAATTGGTGAACATCGTAAAAAGATAAACCTGTCGTCGGTTCGTCAATTAAATAAAGTGTTTTACCTGTAGCGCGGCGAGATAGTTCTGTCGCTAATTTCACCCTCTGGGCTTCACCACCAGATAGAGTTGTTGCAGGTTGACCCAGATGGATATAACCTAGTCCCACATCCATTAATAGTTGTAAGCGGGAGACAGCTTTAGGGATATTTTTGAACAACTCAAGGCTCTCTTCCACCGTCATGTTGAGTACGTCAGCAATTGATTTGCCTTTATACTTAACTTGAAGGGTTTCACGGTTATAACGAGTTCCTTTACAAACATCACACTGTACGTAAACATTCGGCAGAAAGTTCATTTCAATGACATTAACACCCTGTCCTCCACAAGCTTCGCAACGTCCACCTTTGACATTAAAAGAAAACTGCCCTGGCTTATAACCTCTGGCTTTGGCTTCAATGGTTTGGGTAAATATCTGCCGAATTTCATCAAAAACGCCAGTGTAGGTGGCAGGGTTGGAGCGGGGAGTGCGCCCGATGGGTGATTGATCGATCACAATCACTTTATCGATTGCACCAAGTCCCTCTATGGCGTCTAGTTGTTGTGGAAAAGGGACTTTGTGACTGAGATGGTTTTGCAAAGCTGGGTAGAGGAGTTCGTTAATGAGTGTAGATTTACCAGAACCAGAGACGCCAGTGATACAAACCAACTCACCGAGGGGAATCTCGACATCAATGTGTTTAAGATTGTTGCGATAAGCGTTTTTGAGTACGAGTGATCGCCCATTTCCTACCCGGCGTTGAGCTGGGGTTGAGATCGCACATCGCCCTGATAGGTAAGCGCCTGTGAGCGATCTTTCTGCCTGCAACAGAGTCTCCAATCCACCCTGTGCGATTACTTGTCCCCCATGAATTCCAGCCCCAGGACCAATATCAACAATATAGTCGGCGGCTTTGATTGTTTCTTCATCATGTTCCACCACAATAAGCGTATTGCCCAAGTCGCGCAGTTCAGTCAGGGTAGACAGTAGCCGCCCATTATCTCGCTGATGCAGACCAATACTTGGTTCATCCAAAACATAAAGGACTCCAGTCAGCCCAGAACCAATTTGCGTTGCCAGTCGAATCCGTTGAGCTTCCCCACCAGAAAGAGTCATAGCTGCGCGGTTGAGGGTAAGGTAATCAAGCCCCACGTTGAGGAGAAATTGCAATCTTGCTCGGATTTCTCGCAGTACCAGCTCGGCTATTTGGAGCTGGCGATCGCTAAGTTGTATCGTACTAATCCTGTCATAACACTCCTGTATGGATACACCAGTTAAGTCCAGAATCCGATACTGTCCCAACTGCACACACAGGGCTTCTGGTTTGAGGCGCTTTCCCTGACATACTTCGCAGGGCTGGTCGATCAGATATTGTTCTAGCTTCTGTTTTTGCAGTTCCGAGCTACATTCGTCATACTGTCGCTGGAGGATTGGGATGACTCCTGCATAGCGTCTATAATCTTTCCGTTCTTCAATCCAGATCGGATTCTTGCTACCGTACAAAATCACCTGCTGCTGATCTTGGGAGAGCAGATGCCAAGGCGTTTGGATTTCAAAGCCATAGGCTTGACCAACACTGTAGAGCAGGGAAAGGTAGTAAGAGTTGTCTTTTTCTGACCATGGGACAATTGCCGCATAGACTGGTTGGCTAGGGTCAGGCACTACAGAATCAGGCGAAAATGTCCGCAGACTCCCCAGTCCATGACAATGAGGACAAGCACCATAGGGCGAATTAAAGGAGAATAAGCGCGGCGACAGTTCGTCCATCACTGCCCCATGTTCTGGACAGGCGAAGTTTTCGGAAAAGACAAGGGTGGTGTGCGGTTCTGATTGGGGCATTAATTCGATTATGGCAATGCCCTCAGAGCGGCGCAGACAGGTGGTTAGAGAGTCAGTGAGCCGTTCTTCGATTCCTGGTTTCTTTACCAGTCGGTCAATCACTATCTCGATATTGTGGGTTTGATTTTTATCTAGTTCAATCGAGTCGCTGAGTTCCCGTACTTCACCGTCAATCTGGACACGGACAAACCCTTCTGCAGCTAAGCTAGATATGAGTTTGCGGTGGGTACCTTTCTTGCCCCGCACAACTGGAGCAAGGATCTGAAACCGGGTGCCATCCGGTAATTCCATAATGCGATCGCACATCTGGTCAATTGTCTGAGGGGCAATCGAGCGATCACAAATTGGGCAATGAGGCTCTCCTGCTCGACCAAACAGCAGCCGAATGTAGTCATAGATTTCTGTCACCGTGCCTACAGTCGAGCGAGGATTGTGGGAAGTCGACTTTTGGTCAATCGAAATAGCTGGAGAGAGCCCTTCAATTGCCTCTACATCTGGTTTATCTAATTGACCTAAGAATTGCCTAGCATAAGCACTCAGGGATTCAACATAGCGACGTTGCCCTTCAGCAAAGATCGTATCGAAGGCAAGAGAAGATTTGCCAGAACCGGAGACGCCAGTGAAGACAATCAGGTGATCGCGCGGCAGCTCTAAGTCAATATTCTTCAGATTGTGCTGCCTAGCCCCCCGAATCCGGATAGTATTTTGACTATTCTGCTTAAGGCTAGTGGGATGATGACCGTTTAGGGGCTCATCTACCTGAGTGTCAGTAATGTCGGCGGCATGGTATGACATGAGCAAGGATGAAATAATCCTTAACAATTTTAACGCTGTGAGGGTGCGATCACTAGCTGAGCTGACGCTACCATTTCGGTCCACTTTTGAGCTATTCGCACTGCGTGCCAAATTTGTTCTGCTGACGATACCCAAAGTCCGGTTTGCTGTCGTAAAATCCCATCTGGGATGCGGCAAGCGCCCTTATGCGGTCTTTACCAAAGATTACGAACTCCATCCCTTAATCACTCCTAAACTTTTAAATGCAACCAGAATCACTTGGATTGCCAGAGCTGCTTGAGTAAACACCAGCACTTTGCCGAAGACATTCAACAGTAGCAATAAACCCGGAACTTTCATGATTTTGTCGATGAAGAACATTACCAAAAAGTCCAACACCAGCATCAGTGCCAGTGCATAAGCAATCACAATGTCTCTTCCCGGATAACGGGGAGCCAGTATGACAAAAATGAGAATAGCAGCAACGCCAACGGGTGGCACAACCATTGGTGTTGCCACAGGTGTAATCGCCAGTTTTAAAGCAGTGGGCTGAAATTCAGGAGCTTTAGGCGGTTGAGCGGTGGGAAAGATCATATTCAATGCGGAAATGAGCAGTACCAAGCCACCAGCAATCTCTATCCCTTCTAGAGAAATGTGATATTTTTCTATTAAGTTGCGTCCCAGCAGAAACACATAAAAGCAAATGCCAGCGGCGATCGCAATCCCCTTAATCGCCAATTCCCGCTTGAATTTGAGTTCCATTGTTTGAGTTAAATTGACAAAGGCAGGAATGATTTTAATGGGACCCAAGGTCAAGAAGAAAATCGTGAAAATAAATTCTTCTGTTTCCATATCTGTACTAGTAGTGAGAGGCAAACCACAGACATAGCTTACTCTATGGTTGCTGGCAAAAACTTAAACGGCTCTGTAGGTTCGAACTGCGCTGCTGTATTGCCAGCAAAAAAGGTACCATCCGTCAGGGTTAGCTTCTTGGTCGGTGCGCCTGGTGACAAATCCAGATCAGACAAGTTGACCCAGAATACATTTGGGGTGCGAGTGGATTCAAAGAAGTAACGCTTGTTTTTGTGATCTGCCACAACGCGCCAAATCGTTGAGGAGATGTTGGGTTGCCCTGGTGTACTAATGCCTAGGGGTACTGAGGCATTGCGAATCACAGAAAAAGCACCGGCAATAGCTTCATGAATATTTGAGGTCTGGGGAATCGCCTTGATGTAAAACGAGGCTCGAACAAACCGATCAGCGGCTCGGTTTGTGCCTGGCAGCATGGTGGTGCCACCAATCTGCTCCCAGTATTTGTTCAGGGCAATTTGTTGATCGTACACAGGTGAATTAGTCATCACTTGGAATTCACGACCGTGGTGAATCACCAGCTTTCCACCCAAATACTCAAAAATTGCTGAGTCACCTGTAGGGTCGGAGATCGAGAGGTGAATGGTGCCTTCCTGACCATCAGGTGTCTTACCCGGCACAATGTAGAACGGTTCCTTACGTAGATCCTCCACTGCCTCGGCAACGGTAGCGTAGTTGTCCAACACGTATTGTGCCCAAGCAGAAAGGGAAAGGGATTTGCGTGGGTCGTTGCTAGTCGGTGTCGGATATTCTGTCTCAACCAGATAGAGCATGTTGGCGACCAGCCCTTTCTCGTTGATGCCGTCGGTTGAACCAGCATCGAAACCCGCTGCTACGACACTGCCATATTTGGATGTCCACTGAATGGATTTGGGCCCAGCTGCTCCATCAAGCTTAATGCCCCGTGGAAATGCCCAGAGGTTTGTCCCCATGTCGCTCTTCCAGTCCATGGTTCGCGCAGTAATGATTGTGTCTTCTGGTCCAAGATAAACAACTCGAGTACACATTCCCTGATTCCTCCTGAAGTTTTAAATTGCTCCAATATGACTGTTTGTAGCTGCTTTGAATTACAAATCTGGCTCTATCAACTAAACTATGCGACTCAAAACAAACAAGCAAGAGGTTTCAGAGCTTTGGGCCTCTTAATACCCTCTGTAAAAAGTTCTTAATGAAGATTTACATACTTAACAAATGGGTCCATAAATCTTTACTTTAAATATGCTTAACATATGCTATGCGATACATATTTGCAGAACCCACAACATCTCTATTCCCCTCTCTACCTTTGACCTACTTTTTTGCTCCGCAAATAGGACAACGAGAAGAAGTGCCGCGCTCAGAACCAGTTAATATTGCTAATCAAAGTACTACTGACTAAACTGACCTTAAAAAGTCCTGCAATTCCTCCCACTCTTGAAAGTGGTAGGTTTCCTTGCTGAATATCTATGAGCGAAGCCCTATTTCAGATCGACAACCTTAAGGTCGCCTATCCCCAAGTCAACACAAGTCGGCAACTCAGATGGGCAGTTGATAATGTTTCTTTAACGCTACGACCAGGCGAACGACTGGGATTAGTAGGGGAATCAGGCTGTGGCAAATCTACATTAGGGCGGGCAGCAATGCGGTTGCTCCCAGCATCAACATACATTGAGGGCAGAGTTACCTTTGGTGGACAGTCGGTTTTCGAGTTGACAAAAGCTCAATTGAGAAAATTTCGGGGCGAGGCAGTGGCGCTAGTTTTTCAAGATCCGATGACACGCCTCAATCCGTTAATGACAATTGGTAACCACTGTATCGAGACACTGAAAGCTCATAAACCTCAACTATCGCTTTTAGAAGCAAAGTCACAAGCGATCACGACTCTAGCAGCGGTTAAGATTCCTGCCAGTCGTTGGAGTCAATATCCACATGAGTTTAGTGGAGGCATGCGGCAACGGGTGGCAATTGCCCTTGCCCTACTCCTCGACCCCAAGCTAATCGTTGCTGACGAACCCACCACTAGCCTAGATGTAACTGTAGCAGCACAGATTTTGCAGGAGCTAACAAGACTATGTCACGAACGAGAAATGTCACTGCTGCTGATTTCTCACAATTTGGCACTGGTAGGGGAGTACTGCGACACTATCGCTGTTATGTACGGCGGTAAAGTCGTTGAGATCGCCCCCTCCCAATCGCTCCTCCAGCAACCACAACATGAATACACGAGATCGCTCTTGCAGGCAGCTTTGCATATACGATCTTGTAGTGTCCAAGAGCAAGGAGTGATGGGTGAGGAGCCAACGTTTGCT
>JAFASY010000085.1 GCA_019244235.1 Chroococcidiopsidaceae cyanobacterium CP_BM_ER_R8_30 | reverse complement strand
CAAGAGCTGATTGAAACTCTGGTCTGGGCGCACGAGCGTACCCCACTCGCGAACCTGATTCGCTGGAAGGACAAGCCTGTCGCCATGTCCATTGTTCAAGGTCGTCTAGTTGGTCTGGCCCACTTCGCAGTTGGCTATGTTCTCACCTATGCTGCCTTCCTCATCGCCTCAACGGCTGGTAAGTTCGGCTAGGCGCGTTTAGGCGAGCGACAAAGCACAAGCTGTTACTAGCTAAAACAATTTCCTACCTAAGCGCTAAGCGTATGCTATGCGAACAGGTGGGAGATTTTTGTATGCAAGAGCGCATTAAGTTATTCTCGCTGGAGATGCTTGGGCCCATCGTACAGATGGAAGAATTAATGCGATCATTTTAATGTTTTTTGAAGACAATAATTTGAACAAATTATAAATCAGCTCTTAAATAAAATTATGAATCAAAAAAAGAAAAAGCTGGGTGCTTCTAAATTAAAGTTAGTAGCAGTCAAGATTAATAGCTACTGACTTTAATTTAGAAGCACCCAGAAGGATTTGTAAAAGACATAGCAGATAGTAACAAAATATCTACAGTAAATTAATTTAACTTCCAACTCAAGAGGGAGATTATAATTAAACTTGTTTGTGTTCATGTTTACATAGTTTACTTGAGTTTGTAGCCAAACTTTAATGGCTTTATTATCATTAATTTCCTCTACTTAATATTATTCATATCATCTTCGAGTGGTTGGTTATCATAAAACGATATCAAACTGTTCATGATTTGTTTGCTTAGCTGATTCTAGTTTCAAGTACCAGGGTGAAATAACTCTCAAATAACTAAAATATGACTGTTGAATCCAGCATCGTTGTCAGCAATAATTATATTTGTAGCTAAATATACATAGTAAGTTAAAACTAATCTCATTCTGTAGTGAGGGGTAGGGTAAGGTCACACTAGTTAATTGTTAGCTAGCAAGAATCAACAATCCAACTGCCGTGCTAGTTGCTTAAACGAGAGCCACTTCACAAATTTAACTTTCTTGACTCAAGGGTTCGCGCCTTAGTAGTCCCGGTGACTCAAGAGCGCAAGCTCAAAACATAGTCAAAATGGAGAGCCAATGACCTCACAAAACCTACAGGAACAAAGACCGAAGCCGCCGTTCCCCGAACAACAGCAAGACTTGCCCGGACTAGAGTCCCAGATGGACCCGAAACCGGACTACGGCGAGAACTCCTATCGTGGTTCCGGAAAACTACGATCGCAAGCTGCCATCATCACGGGTGGCGATTCCGGCATTGGGCGGGCAGTAGCGCTTGCCTTTGCCCGTGAAGGTGCAGACGTGCTGATTGCCTATCTAGACGCAGATTCCGACGCGCAAGAGACCGTGCGCATCGTTGAGAAAGAGGGACGTAGGTGCATCGCGATCGCAGGGGACATCCAGCAAGAAGCGCACTGTCAACAGATTGTGGAGCGGGCGTGCAGCGAGTTTGGCAAGCTCGACATCCTGGTCAACAACGCCGCTTTCCAAATGACGAGAGAGAGCATCGAAGAGATCCCCTCAGAGGAATTTGACCGCACCTTCAAAACCAATATCTACGCCATGTTCTACCTGTGCAAAGCCGCAGTGCCGCACATGCAGCCAGGTAGTGCCATCATCAACACCTGCTCTGTTAATGCAGCCCAGCCGAAGCCAAAACTGCTAGCGTATTCAGCAACCAAAGCAGCGATCGTCAACTTCACAGGCGGGTTGGCGCAGTCGCTTGCTGAGAAGGGCATTCGGGTAAATAGCGTTGCACCGGGTCCAGTGTGGACGCCCCTAATCCCGGCAACCATGCCTAAAGAACAAGTGAAACAGTTCGGGCAGCAAGTCCCGATGAAACGTGCTGCACAGCCAGCGGAACTTGCGCCAGTTTATGTGCTGCTAGCTTCACAAGAAGCTAGTTACGTGTCAGGTGCGGTCATTCCCGTTACTGGCGGTCAGCCAGTGCTCCCATAAAATGCAGTAAACACGAGAGGTGAATTATGGGCGAACCAAAAACACTCATTCTACATGATGATGGTGGCAAACCAGACTTTAAAAGTGGTTCGCTCTTCTTCATTGGAAACGCCATCAGAAGCAGGCGGTAGCTTTCTACATAGGATGGAGCTTTAAGGTGCTAAAAAAGCTGGCTAGTTTGATGAGTTTTTTATTATCATTCTGGTTTAGTTATGAATTACCAACCTTATTGAAATATGAGCAAGCTTTGACTGCTCATATTTCTCAAGAATTATTCACTCGAAACACTGGTAATTCTCTCTACTATAAGGCAGTAAGTAAAAGCCTTAGTTTAAAAGTCAGTCTAAGCAAACATCAAGTCACACTTTATCAGGGAACAAATAAGATCAAAAGTTATCCGGTGGCAATAGGTCGTTCTGGCTGGGAAACCCCAAAAGGTAATTTCAAAGTGATTGAGCTGTGGGAGAACCCTACTTGGATACATCCGTTAACGGGTCAAGTTATTTCTAGCAAAGATCCACGAAATCCTTTAGGTCACTACTGGATTGGTTTTTGGACAAATGGTAGAAACTGGATTGGCTTCCATGGTACTCCTGATACTAATTCAGTTGGCAAAGATTCCTCTCACGGTTGTATTCGTATGTACAACAAAGATGTAGAGGAATTAGCTCATCAAGTTAGTATTGGAACTGTAGTCACTGTAGTTAAATAATATGATCTTAGTTCCTCAACGGTGCAGAGACCTATAGGCTTTTCTACCTGTTTGAGGCAGTAGTAAAAAATTCATAGTTGGCATAGAGTAATTGAGGCATAATTCAAACTTTTGTTAGATGTTAATTCTTGTTTAAATCTCTAAACTGAATCTATTAAATAAGTTAACAATTTTTTGTCCAGTTATGTTGGTCGCTTTAATTATCATTTCCCTAGGGGTACTAGTTAATATTTTGGTCTTTGCTAATTCTAAAACAGCTTACCCCAGATTCACCCGTACTTGCAGCAAATGTGGTTATCGCTTACCTCCAATAGAATACCACACAGCTATACATAGTTGTCCTGGATGTGCGTGGCTTAATGATACACAAAATAGATAATCCTGGAGCAATTGTGTGGTTCATCCAAATCCAGTTAGAGAACAATCGCCTAAGTCTTATAGCCAATTTCCGCACTCAGAGCAGGTGCCTCTAAAAACTTGGATTGGTCTTTTTGGCGCTATGCTCGGTGCCTTCATGGCGGTTTTAGATATTCAGATTACTAACTCTTCTTTGCAGCAGATTTCTGGAGCACTGGGTGCTTCTACAGATGAAGGTTCTTGGATCTCCACTAGCTATCTAGTCGCTGAGATTGTGACTATTCCACTCACTGGTTGGCTATCCCAAGTATTTTCTGTGCGGTGGTATCTAGTCGGGAATTCTATCTTATTTATATTCTTTTCAGTTTGTTGTGCTTTTTCCAGTAGTCTCGGTGAAATGATTGTGTTCCGTGCTGGGCAAGGGTTTACTGGGGGTGTACTGATCCCTATGGCTTTTACGATTGTCCTCACGACCTTACCACCGAGTAAACAGCCGATTGGACTGGCTATGTTTTCAGTTACAGCCACGTTCGCACCCTCAATTGGTCCAACGATTGGAGGATGGCTAACCGATAACTATAGCTGGCAGTACAACTTTTATTTAAATATCATTCCAGGGATTATATTAGTTGGCATAGTTTTGTATGCTATTGAGCCCAAGCCACTGCACCTTGACCGATTGCGGGACGGTGACTGGTTGGGCATTGTTTCTATGGCACTAGGTTTAGGCTCTCTGGAAGTTGTTTTAGAGGAGGGGGAGCGCTGGGACTGGTTCGGTTCTCCGGCCATTAGACAATTATCTATCATTGCTGCTATCTCACTCACTCTTTTCTTTTGGATTGAGCTGACCAGTAGAAGACCTTTTATCAATCTACGTTTGTTGCTCCGTCGCAATTTCGGTATCGGCAGTGTTAGCGGTTTGGCTCTGGGACTAGGCTTGTACGGCACGGTTTATATTATCCCTCTGTATCTGGCTCAAATTCAGGATTACAGCCCTCAGCAGATTGGTGAGGTAATCATGTGGTCGGGAGTGCCACAACTGTTCTTGATCCCGTTTGTCCCTATACTCATGCAGAGATTTGATATTCGTTGGATGGCTGCTGTCGGGTTTAGCATCTTTGCTGTGAGTTGTTTTATGAACTCGAACATGACGCACTATACAGCTATACAGGAGCTGAAATGGTCACAGCTTGTCAGGGCTTTGGGACAACCTCTGATGATCTTGCCACTTTCCACTATCACTACAGCTAGAATTGAACCAGAACAAGCTGGCTCCGCCTCAGGTCTATTTAACATGATGCGTAACTTAGGTGGCTCAGTTGGGATTGCTGCTCTGGATACTCTGTTAACTCGGCGGGAGCAATTTCACTCAGAGCGGATAGGAGAGGCTGTCTCGTTGTATGCTCCTCAAACTCAGCAGCGCATCAATCAGATGACTCAGTACTTCATAAGTCATGGAGCTGATCCTAGTACTGCTCACAATCAAGCGCTTCAAAGTATCGCTAATACAATTCGCCGCGAAGCTTATGTGATAGCTTACAACGATTGCTTTTACTTTATGGGCATAGCACTATTGGTTTGCGCCATCGCCTTGCTTTTTACTAAAAAGGTGAGAGCAGGTGCTACAGCAGGTGCTCATTGAATCAGAATCTCCGTACTTATCCTTTTTTCGGGAATTGCTTAAAAATAGAATAAAATTATGTTAACTGCTAGTAATAGTTGGGCAAGAGCTATGGAGATTCTGGATTTGAACATGAGCGACGAAGAATATTTACATTTAATTGCCCAAGGGAGAGATCCAGTTCAAGAACATATTTATGTAAAGAATCTCATGCGGGTAGGAGTTACAAAAGAGGAAGCTACCAAGCTCATACCAATGCTTAAGAAAGCAGAGCGATCGCCTGATGAAGAGGCTTTATTTAGGAGAGTTTGGCAACAGGTTTATCAATTCTAGTTCATCGTCCATTTTATTTGCAAAAAACTCAAACTGAAGGCAAAGTATTCGCCAACACCTGGCAAGGAAACCTATATATCATCCAATCGATTGATATGCAGTTTTTAGTTTTTAGGTAAATCGGCAACGAGCAGCAGAAATTTCAGCATTTGCGAAAGACATGGGGCGGTAGCATCAGTTAGGATTGCCGCCGAGTAGTTGGCGGGTATCCTCCGACGCACTGTCTTTAGGCTGATTAACCTTCAGATCCTGATTAGTAAGATGGCTGAATTGATGCCCACAATCAACCATATGACTACACAGAATCTAACAAGCATACCATCGGTCAAATCTCAAACCGAATTAGCAGTTATGGAAAACCATGGCTGTCAATCAGCAAGTCTGCACGACCAGAAATTACCTGAAGTAGATTTATTTAGCCCACTGACCATTCGAGACATCACTATACCCAATCGTGTGGTGATGTCACCGATGTGCCAATATTCGGCTGAGAACGGATTAGCGAATGATTGGCACTTTGTCCACTTGGGGAGTCGAGCTGTGGGCGGTGTTGGGCTGATTGTTGTGGAAGCGACAGCTGTGACAGCTCAGGGACGGATTACCCCAGCTGACCTTGGTATTTGGGACGACCTGCATGTGGAACCACTAACCCGTATTGTGCACTTCCTGCGTCAGCAAGGAGCAATTGCAGCAATTCAATTGGCTCATGCTGGTCGTAAGGCCAGTACTGATGTTCCCTGGCAAGGGGGCGCACCTTTAACGCCAGAGCAGGGTGGTTGGCCTGTAGTCGGACCAAGTCCACTCCCATTTCATGAGAACGGTCCCGTTCCCACCCCCCTCGATACTCATGGCATTAAAGAGGTTATTCAAGCATTTGTTAGCGCCGTTCAACGTGCTCTGCAAGCTGGCTTTCAGGTGATTGAACTCCACTCGGCCCATGGCTACCTGCTGCATTCGTTTCTCTCGCCGTTGAGTAATCAACGTACAGATAACTATGGAGGCTCCCTAGAAAACCGTATGCGTTTTTTACTAGAGCTAGTAGAAAACGTACGAGAGGTTTTGCCAAACGGGATACCGCTTTTCGTACGCCTCTCAGCTACTGACTGGGTAGAAGGGGGTTGGGATATTGAGCAGTCAGTCATCTTATCTCGGGAACTCAAGGCTCTGGGTGTTGATTTGGTCGATGCTTCGACAGGGGGACTAGTACCTCATGCCAGAATTCCCATGGAAACAGGTTATCAGGTGCCTTTTGCCGCAAAGATTCGGAAGGAGGCTGGCATCCAAACAGGAGCTGTAGGGCTCATTACTGAGGCTGGATATGCTAATGAAGTCATCACCCGAGGCTGCGCGGATTTAGTTGATATTGGTCGAGAATTGCTGCGTGACCCATATTGGTCGATTCGTGCCCAGAGTGTTTTGGGTGACGAACCGGACTGGCCTGTACCTTATGGCTATGCTGTCCAACGACGCGGAAGGAGAAAGTGAAGCGTCTCAGTCTACATAGTTGATGACACCTTCCTTTATCCTTGCTTAAGTCCTTCTCGAACCCGTGAACCATATTCTGGGTCGCATTTTGTCAAGTGCTCTACCATACGGTTTTGAATATCTGGATTACACTTTTTAAGCTGTGTCACAAGGTTCAGGATTAGGTCATTGCGCTCAGAATCGGAAAAGCTGCGATAGCGTTCCCCGGCCTGCCCATAATCATTTGTGCGACTGATTCTTTGTCGTCCGACGACTCCTTGAACATAAGGTGTGTGAGCTTTGCCAGATTCTGGAGCTTCTTTCAGTCCATCAATACTGCTTGGCTCATAATTAATGTGGGGGTTTTCCCCTGCTTCAACACCATCGACAAAATACTCCATCTGACCATCCCGCTGATTTGTTGCCGCTCGTGCTTTGGGTCGGTTGATCGGTAACTGAAGATAGTTTGCTCCAATGCGGTAGCGCTGCGTATCTGAGTAAGAGAACGTCCGACCTTGAAGCATCTTATCGTCCGAAAAGTCTAGCCCATCCACTAGCACTCCGGTTCCAAATGCCGCTTGCTCCACCTCTGCAAAATAGTTGACTGGATTTTTGTCCAGCACCATGCGCCCTACAGTGAACCAAGGGAACTGTTCTTGGGACCAGATTTTAGTGTCATCTAGAGGATCAAAATCGAGTTCGGGGTGTTCATCATCAGACATGATTTGCACGCAAAATTCCCATTCAGGATAATCTCCGCCTTCGATCGCATCATAGAGATCCTGGGTTGCGTGATTAAAGTTCTTCGCCTGAATTTCCTCAGCTTGAGCTTGAGTCAGGAATTTTAGCCCCTGCTTAGGTCTCCAGTGATACTTCACCAAATGCCCGACACCATCAGCATTAACCCATTTATAGGTGTTTACCCCTGAGCCTTCCATGAAACGGTAGCTGGCAGGAATTCCCCAAGGGCTAAACAACCAAGTCACCATGTGCATGGATTCAGGCGTTAGACTGAGAAAATCAAAAATGCGGTTGGGGTCTTGACGGTTATGGACTGGATCGGGCTTGAAGGCGTGAATCAGATCAGGAAACTTAATTGGATCTCGGATAAAAAAGATCTTCAGGTTATTTCCCACTAAGTCCCAGTTCCCATCTTCAGTGTAGAACTTCACAGCAAACCCCCGTGGGTCCCGTAATGTTTCTGGAGAATGACTTCCGTGAGTAACGGTAGAAAAGCGAACAAATACAGGGGTGATCTTTCCTTTTTTCTGAAAGAGTTTGGCACGTGTGTATTTACTAATCGGTTCATCACCAACTGTTCCGTAGGCTTCAAAAAAGCCATGAGCGCCTGCTCCTCTTGCGTGAACAACACGCTCTGGGACACGTTCGCGATCGAAGTGAGTGATTTTCTCCAAAAAGTTATAGTTTTCCAATACGGTGGGACCTCGGTCCCCCACAGTTCGTAAATTTTGATTGTCTGATACTGGATGCCCCTGACGATTTGTCAGAGTTTCTCCTTGGTTGCTCAGTTCATCGTGTTTTTGATGGTCTGTCATATGCACCTAAGCCTCGATCTTTACCTTGAAAAACTTGTGTCGCTAATAGCACTATCGCTTGCTAGGGCGTTGTCAAGCTAGCTCAATTTGACCTGATTTCCGAAAAGTCAGGTCAAATTGAGCTTACGAAAGAAACAATATTCCAGTTTTTACAAGTTAGCGATTTTCTCAACCAGCAAATCTTTAAGCGTTAACTTGACAATGCTGTTTTTAGGATAGGAGATAGTATCTGCTCTGAAAATTACCTGATCATCAGTCAAGATAGCTTTGATAAACTTTGCCAACATCTGTCGGAATAGAGAGACAACTTTAACTTCATGTGTGATGAAAACTACTCTGTGGTGAGTCAATGAAGCTCTCTAGAAAGGGGGTGAACTTTAGTTTTCCCCTGTCAAAAGCAATAAATATGAGAAAACTCTTTCCTTCAGTAGACTCAAGAAAACACATAACCTTCCATCAGTTAGAGATAAACTACTTTAAAGCTTCCTATGATTAGTTCGTCACGTGAAAATAACAAAAGCATTGCTACTTCTCTAGCAACCTGATCGAGGTTAATGATTTCTATCGCATACTAGAGCAGTATGACAAGGCGAAGTCCAATAGGTGATGAGATTGATTCAGATCCTAACTTTGAGGAGAAATGGTCATGTATCCAAAAAGTTGCGAGAGGAATCATGGTAGTGCTAGTCCTAGCAGGATTAGCTGGTGTATTTGGTCGTGGACCGTTTAGCAAGACAACAGCTGAGGCACAAGGAGTAAGGTTACGTGTTCAGTACGAGCGATTCCCTCGCTTCAGAACTCCAGCAACTTTGGAGATTGATATCCCAAGACAAACATCGACGCAAGCTCAAGTCCAACTAACTGGTGACATGATGAAAAAGCTCAGCATTCAGCAAGTCATGCCAATGCCAGCTTTAACACAACCATTACCAAATGGAGCTATTTTCACGTTTAACCTGCCTTCAAAATCAAATTCAGCAAAGGTTGTATTTGTTCAACAAGCAGGTGCTGTGGGATTAGCTAGTGGTGAAGTGGCACTAAAGGGGAGTCCACCTATACAGTTCAACCAATTCATTTACCCTTAGTGAGGCTACTTGAATGGATACGATCTTACGCGCAGCTGCTGCTTATTGGTTTCTACTCTTTATGCTTCGCTTTGTTGGTCGGCATGCAGTGAGTCAAATGACGCCATTTGAACTGATTCTAATCTTCCTGTTTGGTGGGACTACGATTCAAGCAATTGTCAGCGATGATCGCTCAATTACCAATGCCTTTCTAGCCGTTATGACAATTGGCTTGATGCATATACTCGTTACCTCATTGAAGCAACGGTCAGGAAAGTTTGGGAGAGTCATAGACGGAACACCTATGATCGTGGTGGAGAATGGTGAATATGATAAAGAACAGCTCAGGAAGTTGCAGCTTCAGTACCAAGACATCTTAGCGGCGGCGCGTCAAAAAGGATTAAAGAACATCCAGCAAATTAAATACGCGATTGTTGAGCGCAACGGCAAGATCTCTATCTTTCCAGAAGATGGCTAGTAACAGCTGCGATTATTTCTTTATGTCAAAAGGTTTGTATGTTTCAAAAACAGACCGTGTTAGGTAAAGCGGAAGTCAAAGAGGATTTTGTAGACTAGTCATCCACTACCATTTATTGAAGTCATTAGGAGTGTTTAATTGATGCATATTAACTATGACAATCTATTTAGGCTCATCGCGGTTGTGATCGCATTACTACCCAGTTTTCTGTTACTCGATCGTTGGTGGCGTGAAAAGGTTTATGACCTGTCCGATAAAACCGTTCTGATTACAGGGGGATCGCGCGGATTGGGACTGGTGATGGCACGCCAGTTGCTGGATGCCAATGCACAGGTAGCAATCTGTGCGCAGGATGAGGCCGAACTGCAACGGGCAAAAACTGAACTGGAGCAACAAGGTGGAGCAGTTTTTGCATTGAGCTGTGATGTAACAGATCAAGCTCAGGTTGGGCAGATGATCCAGCAAGTCAAAGAACGCTTTGGGGCGATCGATATTCTCATTAATAATGCAGGGACAGATATCGTGGGTCCACTGGAAACCCTAACCATGCAGGACTACGATGACCTAATGAAGCTACATTTCTGGGCACCGCTCTACACAACCTATGCGATCTTGCCAGACATGCAGCAGCGCAAGAGCGGACGCATTGTCAATATCTCTTCGATTGGGGGCAAAACTGCCTCACCTCACATGGTTGCCTATTGTGCCAGCAAATTTGCCCTGGTTGGGCTATCAGAAGGAATGCGAGCCGAACTCGCAAAAGATGGAATTTCAGTGACAACTGTATGTCCCGGTTTCATTCACACGGGTGTTGTCGATCATGCCATTCTCAAAGGGCAGAACCGCAAGGAATTCGCCTGGTTCAGTATTGGTGATTCGCTGCCTCTGATTTCCGCTAGCGCCGAGAAGGTTGCCCGTGCCACGATCGCCGGACTGCGCCGGGGTGCTGCTGAAGTGATTGTGCCGTTGCCAACCTGGCTCTCGGTTAAATTCTATGCGCTGTTCCCCGGAGTGAACACTAATCTATTTGGTTTGGTCAATCAACTCTTACCAAAACCGGGTGGAATTGGCAAAGAGCAGGCATTTGGCAAAGACAGCCACTCTGCCTGGTCGCCTTCCTGGTTAACGTATTTGAGCGATCGCGCCGCCCAACGCAACAACGAACGCCCGGTGGTTGAACCAAAAACGACAACAGTTATCAAACAGGTTGGAAGTGATGTGAATCAAGCAGATCAAACGGTTGCTGCAGAAAACGATCGTGTGAGAAATTCGGGTGTTGAGTAACACATATGGATGATTACATAAAGTGCTCCTTCGGAAATACCCTCTCAGACCGAAGTGTGAAACTCTTGGTAGAGAAAGGAAAGCAGACTTAACTACAACATTAGCTATAAAGACATTAATTCACAAAAATGAGGTCGTTATGGCTGCAATCATTACAAAAGTACCCCAGTTTCGTCGAGGTGAAAAAGTTAGATTTGTGGGTGGATTTTGCACAATTAAGAGCTACCAATTAGAAGCTGATAGCTGGATCTATGCAGTTGAAATGGCAATGGGACCAGAGCCAACGATGGGTAGAATTGGCTACGAAACAACGGTTCTCTTAGACGAAACTGATTTAACTCTCCAAACAGCAACTCTTTCCTCTAGGTTGGCAATTAGTGCTTAGCGCAATTCTCTTTTAGTATTCAAGACTTATATTGTCGTAAATACAAAAAACTTGGCTCAGAGGTAAAGTATTTGTCAATACTTGGCAAGGAAACCCATAATCCTCTAATTGATTGATATGCAGTTTTTATTTTCTAGTCAAATCGGTTAATGAGGCAAAGTTTGGCGTTAGATAGCTTGAAAAAAAGTTACAACACTCTTGTCAGAACACTTGCACTTGTTGAAAATAGAGGTAACAATTTGGGGTATTGTCAAGTTGAGGAGAGCTGACAACAGGTAGCGGGTTTTGAGATACTGTTCTCATGACAACTAACTCTCCCAATTCCTATAAAGGCTACCGATTCCCGGCTGAGATTATCAGCCACTGTGTCTGGCTCTACTACACCTTTCCCTTGAGCTACCGTGACATTGAGAAAATGATGCTCTTTCGCGGGATTGAAGTAACTTACGAAACAATTCGAGAATGGTGTCAGAAGTTTGGACAGCAATACGCGAATCAACTTCGGCGCAAACGCTCATACACTACGGATAAATGGCATCTCGATGAAGTGGTGGTGACGCTTAAGAAGCAGCAATATTATTTGTGGCGGGCAGTGGACAGTGAGGGAAACGTACTGGATGTCTTACTTCAACGGCATCGGGACACAAAGGCCGCGAAGCGATTCTTCCGCAAACTGCTGAAAAAACAAGGCTTCGTGCTACGGGTGATTATGACGGACAAATTGAAGAGTTACGAAGCGGCAAGAAAACAAGTCCTGAAAAGGGTGGAGCATCGACAGCATAAGGGATTGAACAACCGGGCGGAGAACTTGTATCGGCCGACCAGAGTGCAGGAGCGACGCATGCAGCGGTTCAAATCTCCTGGGCAAGCGCAACGCTTTCTTTCTGCTTTTGGACCGATTCGAGACCACTTCCACCCAAAACAACATGAACTGAGTGCAAAACGCTATCGAGAACAGTTGCGCCAACGCTTTGAGGATTGGTAAGAAATCACTTGTCTGAAAACTGCTGCGTAAAATTGAGCAAATTGAGGATTGAGGGATGATTGTGCTTAATTCCGAACAGTCTCAGTTAAGTTGACAATACCTTATTTATGCAGCGACTCCAAAGATTTCAGCAATGAATTCAATCTGTTTTCTGACGGCTCCTTTCTCAACTTTTTCAATTTGTCCTTTCTTCAACATGGGAGCGTAACAAATTGACGTGATAGGACTATCCAAGTCTAAGCCGCTAGAGCAGATAGCACGGTCCTTGTCCCAATTTCTTCCCACTGATTGTTAGCCATTGTGGCTCGAATTTGCAAAACTTGGTGTGCTCCCTCTTGCGTCCACTGCATCTTTCCTGTTCTTCTATGCCGTGCATTAATCAGTGACTCAATATGAGACTCTGCCACTTGACTAGTGTAAGTTTGACCGTCTTGTTTACGCTGCTCATAATTCACTAAATAATCCTGATTGCTCTTGAGATAATCAGACAGTCCCTTTAACTTGGCTTTTTTCTCTGAGTCTTTGACATTTTCTCTAATTAGAGCTAACTTAGCTAAAGCGATTTCAGCATTGCCATGCCAGAGTTCCCATTTAGCACTCTCTAATGATTTTTCAAAATCTTCTCCCAATGCCTGAATGACATTCTGAAACCTCTTACCAATGTGAAACCAATCTAGAATACACTCCAAACTTTGACAATGAGGTTGTAGAGATAATAAAATTGACCAGCAATTCACCGCTCCGTCAGCTAATCCAGTCACTTTAGTTTCGCTACTGATACCTTGTAGTTAATGATCTTCCAGCATCATACCACTTTTTGATTTCTATCACATCGATCTGTTACGCTCCCAATTGAATTGATGGGAACTACACTCTATTGCACTAGGAGTTATGAGGCTAAAACGCTAAAACTCTTGTTGTAACTAGATTTCGGCCTATTTCTCATCTCAGTTCTCTGGATTTTGTGAGAAATGCGGGGAGTGATGTTAGGGAAATTGTGGTTAAACAAAGATGTTGAAAAACTAGATATTTTTACCCAAATAATTTTATTGAAAATTGTAATTTACATCGAAAAGTTCAGAGAATTTGCTGTTGAAGCCTAACAGTTCAGTACTTTTGGGGAAATTGTGGTTAAACAAAGATGTTGAAAAACTAGATATTTTTACCCAAATAATTTTATTGAAAATTGTAATTTACATCGAAAAGTTCAGAGAATTTGCGGTTAGAGAATTAATAAACGCAATGTTAACTTTTTACTCAGAGATTACTTGAATCCAGATTTTGAATTAACAAAAAACTGCTGAGTTTACAACGCAATTCCAATAATTGATTTGCTTAATTCAAGTAGATTGAACAGAAGAAATAATGAAAATCTATCCCAAGCTAGCCATTACAATTGGCGTAATGAGTTGTATTACTTTAACAGCAACAGCATCTGGAGCTACAGGGTCAGGAACGCTTTCAGGTAGACCCTTTGACTCAAAAAATGATGGGATTACGCGGTCAGATTTTAGTATTAAGAGAAATACTTTCAACTTAATTGGCAACAGTAATTCTGCTTTTTTATCAGGTAATAGTTTGTATGCGCAGCTTGGCTCTGTGCCACAACCATCGCGTACTGCTGCCCACGGCACCACTTGGTACGTAAGTGGCTCCGGGAGTGACAATAATAACGGCCGCTCCACAGCGACTGCGTTCCAGACCATTCAGAAGGCAGCAGACATGACGAACCCCGGCGATCTGGTGCTGATCATGAATGGGACCTATACGAATCAAGACGCGAGGGGTTGCGTGTTCGCCATCAGCCGTTCGGGTCGAGCCGATACGTGGATTACCTACAAGGCGTATCCAGGACACTCGCCGCAGCTTCCCTTCAACGGGTGGTGCGGTGTGCAGGTGGACAACGGTGTCTCCTACATCAATGTGCAGGGGCTCACTATCATCGGAAACAACAACAATGTGACCCTCTCCTACGCCCAGAGCCAACAGACGAACGGGAACAATCCGCTCACCAGCGGTAACGGCATTGCTATTGGAGACCTCAACGAAGGAGGTGGTCCCGCCACCCACATCCGTATCATCGGCAACCACGTCTCCAAGACGGGCGGTGCTGGAATCGTCTCCATGCGGGCTGACTACATCACCATTGACCACAACGAGGTAGCCGACTGCGCATGGTATTCTCCCTACGGCAACAGCGGTATCTCGACCTATCAGGATTGGAACACCGACAACAACACCGGATACAAGATGTTCATCACGAACAATATTGTCCATGGAAACAGAAATTACATTTCCTGGCAGCAGGTCGGAACGATAACAGACGGTGAAGGCATCATCGTCGATGACGGGCGAAACACCCAGCTCGGCTCTACTAACGGTGTCTATAACGGTCGTACCCTCGTTGCCAACAACGTGGCTTACGGGAACGGCTCGGCAGGTATCTGGGCCTACTCGAGTAACCACGTTGACTTCATCAACAACACGACCTTCGACAACGAACAAACTGACAACCTTGACAACGGACAGCTAGGGGTAAGCTCTGCGTCCGACATACGATTCATCAACAATATCTTCTACAGTCAACCCGGCAAAAAAACGCTCAATGTCTGGGCAGTGGACAATCTCGTCTGGAGCCACAATATCTACTTCGGCGGAACAAACGCCGCGGTGATGGGACCTGGAGATCAAGTGACCGACCCGTACCTCGTCAATCCGTCCCTCGATCCCAGAAGCGCCAATTTCCATCTCCAATTCGGAAGCCAGGCAATTGGAAACGGGGAGGCAGATATCGCGCCGCAGACCGACATTGATGGAAATCCACGACCAGGTCCGTATGGTGTCGATATCGGTGCCTATCAGTTCAAGGGATGAGGAACGGGTTGGAACTACGGGCTCGTCAAGAGCCCAGGTTTTCACGAGTAATATCATGTTGAGTTAATTGGTCACAATCAAGTCTTGATGTTTCTGCTAATGGCTAATCGATAATGGCAAAGCAACTGCCTAGCAGGGGTGCCGGTGCATTTGGTTCAGGCCACAATGGGACATGAAAGCCTTGATACCACTAGCAAATATCTACACATTAGCCCGGAAAAAAGCTCTGGAGAAGTGCTCATGAGAAATTGGAAGTGATAGCGTGCAATGCTA
>JAFASY010000063.1 GCA_019244235.1 Chroococcidiopsidaceae cyanobacterium CP_BM_ER_R8_30 | reverse complement strand
TGGATATTCCCAGCTGGGTAGCTGATTATTACATAGCAGCGCAAGTCAATCCAGATGATGGCTGGGTTAGGATTTGGGGATACACGACCCATCAGCAACTGAAGACGAGCGGCAGCTATGATTCAGGCGATCGTACCTATTGCTTGGATGAGAACAACTTAATTCAGGATCTCAGCGTTTTGTGGGTGATGCGTCAACTTAATCTAGAAGAACAAACACGAAGGGAGATCGCACCCCTTCCAATCTTGCCGTTAGCCCAAGCAGAAAACTTGGTGCAACGTTTGGGTAGCGCAGATGTTGTTATGCCACGACTGGCAGTGCCTTTTGAGTTGTGGGGAGCGCTACTAGAACATGGGGGTTGGAGACAACGCTTGCATCAGCGAAGACAAGGAGTGGCTGAGCAGTGGTCTATTTCCCAATGGCTTCAAAGTGGAGTGTCAGAGGTTGCCCAGCAACTGGGTTGGGGACAGGTTCAGTTTCAACCTAGTCCGGTAGGAGCGCGGGGAGCAGAACAAACAACAATGAATCCAGATGTTCTCTCTCGCCAGATTTCTATTGCTGGTCAACAGTACGAGTTACGGGTCATACCACGAGACTATTCTGAGGGCAAAATTTGGCGATTCGAGTTGCGATCGCGCATAGGAGATCGCATTCCCAGGGGATTTAAACTCCGACTCCTGACTGAAGATCTGCAACCCTTTGAAAACAACGAAGACATAGCTGCAACTACTGTAGGTCGGTTGTTTGTCGAGGTATTTCTGGAACCGGGCGAAGGCTTGGTGTGGGAAGTAGAACCTGTACCAGAAAACTACGACCGAGAAATCCTGCGGTTCTAATCACAGTAGACCTCTTTGATGTTCAGCAGGCAAGTAATCGCATCCTGCTGTTGGGACTGCAAAATTGAGGCCATCAAAATCGTACAAGCCCTTCTTTGTCAGTCTTGCAGCACTCCAGAAATTGGACTTTTAAGCTTACCGAACGTTTTGGCGCACCCAAGCCCGAAAAGAGACTTCAGCTTCTACTTCATCCTGCTGCGCCTGGGTGAGAAATTCGTACAGCTTCGTTTTTGGAACAAACGGGAACGTTGGGCTGGTTTCTACTTCCTGATATTCCGAGTTCTTTAACTGATAAATTCGCCAGATCTGACCGTTATACCGCCAGAACTCTGACACGCCCATACTTGCATAAAGAGCAGGTTTGTTAATGTCAGTGTGGATGCTGTCTACTTCAACGACGAGATCGGGAGGTGGGTCTTGCTTCAGGTCTACTTTTTTACCAGCAACGCGGGATTGATTTTGAATGTAGTATGCTTTATCTGGTTCTGCCCCTCTGTCTAATTCTTCCCGGTCTAGAGTTGTCGATCCCATCGATTTAATTTTTAGCCCTAATTCGACCACTAGAAAGTAGATAAAGCGCCCAATCAGTTCTGCGGCAAACTCGTGATCTTCAAGTGGCATGGTAATTTCCAACGTTCCCCGGTCATAGCTCAATCGAGCAGAGCGTTTTTCTCCGACAGCCTGCAAGATTTGCTGGTAAGACTGCCAGTTGAGGTGATGAAAAACAACTCGTTTCTCCCCAACTGGCTGGGAGGGACTTTGGAGCTTGGCTTGGCTAGTAACCATAGGACTAGAGTCGTTCTGAAAAAACAACCGGAAGCATAGGCAGCAGTTATCTCTATGCTAGAGGAAAGCATTATTACAATTGCACAAGTCCCTAACTAAGCCATCTTCATAGATACCTTGATTACCCAGATAACAGAGTCGGAGAACTATCGAACAGGGAAAGAGCTTGCCCACTCCTGGTGTGCAAATTTCATCCAGAAATGTCGTAAAACCCGTTCATCGTCTGACCTTTTAGCTAACTAAGCAGAGTCGATAATAAGGGTAGAGCAATTGTGGAGAACTATCTTGTCAACTGCGATCACCTCCCCTGTGATTCAATCAGAACCAGTTGTCCATAAAGCGCGTTTATGGCTACCTGAGCGGGTTCTGTTTACGCCTGCTGCTCTAGAAGAGCCGTGGGGACAGCAAATTCTTGCACGAGTACAATCACTCAACCTGCCAGTCGAAGAGCTATCTCGGAATCGAGTAACAGGCTTAAGAGGAGAAACTGAGCGAGAGACTTACGATATTGCTAAGCGCACTCTAGCGGTTGTGACTGCTCCTCCTAGTCAGTTCAAACTTAGTCCGATTCCACCTTCAGCCGATTGGCAGTTCCACCTAGCAGAAGGTTGTCCTGCTCACTGCCAGTACTGCTATTTGGCAGGCAGTTTACAAGGACCGCCTGTGATTCGTGTCTTTGCTAACCTACCGCAGATCTTAGATAATTTGGCTGCGTATGAGCATCCTGGTGAAACGACCACATTTGAAGTCAGTTGCTACACTGACCCATTGGGAATTGAGCATCTAACAGGCAGTTTGGCAGAGTGTATCCGCTATTTCGGCACTCGCCCAGACGCTCATCTACGCTGGGTGTCTAAGTTCAACGGTGTAGACGAGTTGCTAGATTTACCCCACAATGGTCATACCCGTTGCCGGATGAGTGTCAATGCTGCACCCATTTCTGGTAGGTTTGAGGGCGGTACAGCATCAGTAACTTCCCGACTTCAGGCTTTACGACAGTTAGCATTGCCTCATTCTCAAGGTGGTGGAGGCTATCCGGTTGGTCTGGTGATTGCGCCGATTATGCCAATCGAGGACTGGCAGACTCACTACAGCCGCCTATTCGACTCGATCAGCTCAAGCCTAGATTTTGATTGTGACCTCACGTTTGAACTTATTTCCCACCGCTTCACACCTGGCTCGAAAGAGATACTGACGAGTTGGTATCCCCAGAGTAAGTTGGATATGGATGAGTCAACTCGTAGTGTGAAGCGCAACAAGTTCGGTGGGCTTAAGTATGTCTATGACTCCGGTACGATGAAGAGTCTGCGCCACTTCTTTGAGCAGGAACTAACCAAGCGCTTCCCCCAAGCAAAAATTCTCTATTGGACCTAGGTTACGTTACTGATACATTTACGCGGCATTTGACCGGAAGTTGCCGGACAAAGCAACGATAGCACTGTCACCATCAAAGGTGACAGAGGTGGTATCCCACAAAGCCTTCAGGAGTATCCCAAAGGCACCATTCCAATCCCGTGGCAACTTATAGCCACACTCAGGACAGGAAAACTTTTTAGTACCACCAAGTTTTTGATGAACATGACCACATTTGGTGCAAGTTTTAGAAGTGTATTCTTCCGTAACTATCTGCAATAAAGCACCAGTTTTATTAGCTTGGTGGTTAAGGATTTGTTTGAATCTGTAGTGAGCCCAGGTCAACATATTTCTAGCCGTTTTAGAAACAATCTTTCTCTTAGCCTTGGCAACCATATCGGAAGTCTCGAAAGTTGGTAGAAAGATTAAACGGTAGTTATTAGTTAAATAGTGGGCTATGTGTTTGTGAGATTCATCTATCAGGTACCTGATTTTGTTTCTCATTCTTTGAGCAGCTTGACGCATCCGGTAACGGCGTTTCTTCACCTTTTCCTTAGCGGTTCTGCTCATCAAACTGTCTAGATGTTGACAGAGGCGAGTGATTCTGCCAATATCACCAGCACCAAATTCCAAGAACTTTTGACTATCAAATCCTGTGAAAAAGGTACGCACACCAGGGTCTAAAGCTATAATACCTTCAGCCTCGCAAGCCTTTGTCAGCAAAGGTTCTGGAAAGATACCAAACCAACTTCCTTTCTTGTAGACTAGCTGAGTTCCGGTGTCACATGACTCAGGAACTGGTTCAGAAGCTATGAAAGTTAGTCCCTTAGTTAGACTTGAATACCAAGTACCTTTTGAGTAATTGCAATCGTTGAATTTGATAGCTTGAGAAGCATCTCGACAACTTCTGAACTTAGCCTCTTTGCTGGCTTTGAATGCCAAATAAGCATCAAATATAGCATTCTGCCTAATATGACAGGGTGCTTCTCTTACCCATTGAGGTAGGTCTGATTGCATCACAGTATTTCTCAGAGAAAGCTTAGACCATTTACTTCCTTTACGTTGTAGTGCTATTGCTTGGTTGTAGCAATACCTGCAAGCTGCTAACCATTTCCTCCAGTGTTTGTTTAGCTCAGAGCTGGGATAAATCCTGATCTTCTTTGATTGCAGATTTGTACTTTCTAAGTCCATACAATCTGCTTGAGAAACAGTGAAGGATGCTGGCGATGTCCTCAACCATCTCTCGCTCTGGGCTGAGACTTGTCTCATTGAGAACCACGAGTTCGCACCTGTTTTGTTCACAGAGCCATCTAAACAAGTCAAATCCGAACCTTGCCAATCGGTCTTTGTGGGCAACGACAACCATGCGGACATCTCCCTTGAAAACTCGTTCCAGTAGGGCAAGTAGCTTTTTGCGACGGAAGTTAAGTCCCCCTCCGACTTCACTAACGATTTCTGCGTTGGGATAGAGACTGCTGAGAGCAGCGACTTGTCTGTTGAGGTCTGGTTGTTGGGCACGAGAGCTAACTCTGGCGTAGAGAACAACGGCTCTGTTCTCCACAGATCCAGACTTAGCTGCATAGGACTCGACATTGTATCGTCTTTGTCCTGATGGCGTTCTGATGACTGCGATTTTGCCCTCTGCGTCCCATCGCCTGAGCGTTCTCTCGTTGACTCCAAGGGTTTCTGATGCTTCCTTGGGCGTGACGTATTTGACAATAGCTTTTCCCTCAATTCTTTTGCTATTGTAACGCTATGTCCGGCTTTGTCCGCTTAACCCTTGATTAAGTTGGCACTCTTCGCTCTTTGTCTAGCGTGACTCCTGAACAAGACCAGCGAGTATGAGTCTCCAGACATCAACAAAGTCCTCGTTGATGTCTGCTTTGTTCCATTCGGAGGCATGAGCTGGATGATGGAACCGGACAGTAGCGTTGAGTATTGCCTTTGCAGCCTTATGAGGGTCAGCAATCTGAAACTCTCCCCTAGATATGCCGCTCTCTATAATTTGAGCAAGTTGACCAACCAATTCGTCAACATGAGATTGAACAACCTCTCGTGCTGCTTCTGCGATCGCGTGATATGTTGCGAACAATTCAGGATCGCCCTGAACCTTCTGGCGTTTAAGGGTAATGAGCCGCTCAAGCCATCGATGTAAACGGTCAACTGCAGGACCATTTTCTGCCGCAATGGCAGCCAGAGGTCTTGAAATCCGATGCAGCCAGCGTTCTGCTACCGCATCGCGTAGAGCGGCTTTACTAGGAAAATGTCTGTAAATAGAGCCATGACTCACCCCAAGAGCCTGAGCCACATCGACAACTGTAGCTTTGGCTGGACCGTAACGGCGCAAAACATCCTCTGCGGCATCGAGAATCCGATCTGGCGTCAAGGCTGAGTCATTCATACTACTGTTACTTAACTCTTCTCACTATCTAACATTGCCATTTGCTCGGCAGCGTAGCGATCACCAGCTACTGCACCTGCTGGAACTGCTGCCTCAATCCGGGCAAGTTCATCATGCGTTAGCTGTAGCTCTAGAGCACCAAGGGCTTCCTGCAATCGATCGCGACGCCGCGCACCAATGAGCGGAACGATATCGCTACCTCGCGACAAAACCCAGGCAATTGCTGCCTGCGCCACAGTGACGTTCTGCTCTTGGGCAACGCTGCGTAGCGCTTCAACCAGCGACAAATTTCGCTGCAAATTTTTTCCAGAAAAGCGTGGCAGATGACTCCGATAATCCTGCCCGTTCTCAGAAGATGCCTGCGACCAATGACCACTTAACAAACCTCGCGAGAGTACGCCATAAGCCGTTATCGCGATACCTAGTTCGCGGACTGTCGGCAGAATTGTGTCCTCAATGTTACGGTCTACGAGTGAATATTCAATCTGCAGCCAAGTCAGTGGATGCACGGCGTGTGCTCGCCGTAGTGATTGTGTCCCCGCTTCAGACAAACCAATGTAACGAACGTACCCAGCTTGCACCATTTCCGCGATCGCCCCAACTGTATCCTCAATCGGTACTGCTGGATCGATCCGGGCTGGCTGGTAAAGATCGATATAATCTGTTCCCAAACGCTGCAAGGTGTAGGCAAGTGAGGTCTTTACTGCTTCAGGACGACCATCAAAACCTATGAAACTGCCGTCAGGAGACCGCAAGGCACCAAATTTGACAGCAATGAAGACATCCTCTCGCCGTCGCCCTGCTAGAGCCTCGCGCAGCAACAGCTCATTATGACCCATGCCATAAAAATCGCCAGTATCTAGCAAAGTGATGCCTGCATCCAGAGCTGCGTGAATGGTGGCGATGCTCTCTTGCCGATCGGCTGGTCCATAGACACCTGACATGCCCATACAGCCAAGACCAAGTGCTGATACGGTTGGACCGTTCTTTCCCAGTTGGCGCGTTAACATGCTTAATTCTCCACTGTCGCGATGAGTTCAGTATAACTCAGCAAATAACAAATATTGATATTTGTTATTTCATATTTGTCATGTTCAAGAGAGACTGTACTAGACATCATCATTGAACGGGCTCAAGAGCGAAAACGACCTGCTTGAGTCAGTTGCTCGACGACGGTCATAATAAATGACTATTTCTTACCTAAAGTTGATGAGTACGAACGCCTGATTACCGACAATCCCATCTTCCGGCGGCGAGTGGAGGGCATTGGCACCATCAGCCGTGAAGCTGCCATTAACTGGGGGCTATCTGGTCCAATGCTACGTGCCTGTGGGGTGAAGTGGGATCTTAGAAAGGTTGACCACTACGAGTGCTACGACGACTTCAACTGGGATGTGCAGTGGGAAACAGCTGGTGATTGTCTCGCCTAGTACTTGGTGCGCATCCGAGAGCTGCGCGAATCTGTCAAGATTATTCGTCAAGCGCTCAAGGGAATTCCTGGCGGTCTCTAAGAGAACCTGGAGGCTAAACGTCTGGGAGCCGGACCTAAATCGGAATGGAATGGCTTTGATTATTATATTAGCAAGAAGATTGCCCCCACATTTAAGATTTCTAAGGGGGGAGCATTATGTCCGTATTGAAAGTGGGAAAGGGGAGTTGGGAATTGACTTGATTGGGGATGATAATATCTTCCCCTGGCGTTGGAAGATTCGTCCAGCTGATTTCAACTATCCAATCAGCGAATAGGTACAAACCCAGCTTGCTCAATTGCTTTTTGCCCCTGCTGAGTCAGCAAAAGGTTAGCATAAGCTTCCGCAATTTTCTGTTCCTGACCTTTGTTTTGCTTGATTATCACGTATAGCTTCGAGATGAGTGGATAGCTGCCGTTCTTGAGTGCTTCTGTATTGAGCCGATTACGCTGATGGGAACACTGTTCCGGTGGTACTAAGGGTGTACGGTAAGGTGCAACGAGCTGCGAGGAGTTATGACCTAGTGGCAGAGGCTTAACGATACATTGAGGCACTACTGCACGGGCAGAAGCATAATACACTCCACCTAAATTCTGGTTAACTAAGCGCAGTGCTTCCGTGGTTGAGTAGACATAATGCACATTAGGACCCAGTGCTTGCCTATTTATCTCCTTCTGTTGAGTAAATAGTTCCGAATCACCATCCTTTGGATACTGAGCAAAGGGAGTAATAGCCAGGTTCGGTCCCCCAAGTTGACTCCAATTAGTAATTTTTCCTAGATAAATTTGCTGCAGTTGGTCTAGCGTTAAACCTGGTACATGAAGTGAAGGATTAACTACAACTGCAATGCCATCAATACCTACTTGGCGTTGCTCAAGTGTAAATCCTCGTTGACGAGCAACAGTTTGTTCATCGACTGTAACGGGACGTGAAGACTGAGCAAAGTCTAATTGTCCATTAAGTAACATGCGAATACCAGAGCCGGAACCAGGACTGCTATCAACGGGGTCTACATAATGTAGCTGGATTTCGGGATGAGCGTTTTGAAGCGGAGAATCTATCTGTAGCCGGATTGGTGCCCAAGCTGTGCTACCACTATACTTAAATGACCCTGGTGGAACATCAGTGACTGTCAAAAAGTTCGAGCTAACAGAAGAAGCAATATCTGGACTTTGAGTAGAGGTAACATTTCTATAGGGCTCTAGACGCGGTTTTAACCATAACCAAAACAAACCACCAAGAACCAATATTGTCAATATCTTACCAATGAGTAAGCCCCTGATGAGTGTGATGGTTTCTGTATTTAGGTTAAGGAAATTATTCTTTTTACTCATTCTTTCTCAAAACATTATTTGAAATTTTCACAAGAATTAGCCTATCCAATCCTCAAAAATCGTGTTTTGGATGAGCTTTATCTCACACCATTCTCGAAGTAATTAGACTTGATTTATTCTCGTGTAGATTTTTAGTATTTTTGCATGGTTTGTCCATTCCAAGATGGTTATAAGAATTTTTTCACAAAGCTTATCAAACTACTGATGGTGATGGTAACAGGTGTGTAAATAAAGATATCTTTACTCTTGCTTGATTGCTTATATGAACAGATCCAACGACCTATGGAAGTACGCACCAGCAACGGAACCAACCGCAAGTCCTTCCTTGAGGTGCTGTTATGAGTTCTGCCTTCAAGTGGCACTGTATTGGACCAACAACTAACAACTCGGTGGACGCTGGAAAGTTCCTGTCACCTCAACGAGTTTCTCTGCTATATCCAAAAGTTCCATATTCTTCTAATGCCTTCCAACTAACTGCACATCAAGGGGTAGCCCTTCTTGCAAGTGTGATAGAGGCAACACAACAACTGGGTTCCCCGTTAAGCTGAAGATAGACCTGTAGGCAGGGTCTCACATCTAGTAGGATAATTTATAAAAAGTTTCCAAATAAAAGTTGGTGAACCCAGCTTAGGATGTAGTCTGAAGGTGAGATACAGTCAAAATTCTTACCTCAAACTACAGCATACATAATCATGATATTTCGCCATTTCCTTCAGCTTAGTCTTGCAATCACAACAATAAGTGTATTTGGCATCACACTACCGACTCGCGCAGCAGATCTTTTAGTTAGTAGTTTCAATGACAGTACAGTAAAGCTGTACAACGGAAACAACGGTGATTTTGTTGAAAACTTTGTGACTCCTAGCAGTGGTTTAGCTGGACCTGTAGGTTTAACTGTTGGACCTGATAATAATCTCTATGTCAGTAGTTCGTTTAACAACAGTATTTTGGAGTACAGCAGCCAAAGCGGTCAGTTCATAAGTGATTTTGTCACACCAAGAAGTGGTGGTTTAAGTTTTCCGCTAGGTCTATCTTTTGGTCCAGATGGTAACCTCTACGTTGCCAGTGGTGCGAATAACCAAATTCTGCGCTATAACAACACAGGAAGTTTTCTTGGCGCTTTTGCTTCAGGTAATGGCTTAACAGGACCATACGACCCAGTTTTTGGTCCAGATGGCAACCTTTACGTTAGCAGTTCTGGAAACAATGAAATCTTGCGCTACAACGGCACTACCGGAGCTTTCATCGATGTTTTTGCTCAGAATGGTGATTTGAATACACCTGCTGGTTTAGCTTTCGGACCAGATGGCAACCTGTATGTTAGTAATTCAGGTAACAACAGCATCCTACGTTACAACCTGCAAACTCAAACAGATAGTGTTTTTGTCAGCAGCAATCCTGCACAAAATGGAGGATTGCAGGTACCAGTCAATCCAGTTTTTGGACCAGATGGTAATCTCTATGTTGCTGGTCGTGATAGTAATGACGTTCTGCGTTACAACGGCACTACAGGAGCATATATCGATACTTTTGTCTCTCCAGGTAGCGGTGGATTGAATGGAGCGGCGTTCATCACTTTTGCCAATACCACTTCAGTACCCGAACCTTCTGTAACGTTCGGTATAGCAGCATTTGGGATTGCTCTAGGTACCAGTTCAATTTTGAGAAGCTGTTTTTAAACTCTGCCCAAGCAATCTTTAGGCTATCAATTTGCACCGCTCCAACTTGAATAAAACCTGTTTGAAAGGTTTGCTCAGTCGTATAGTGTCCTTGAGCTGGATTGGCATAATGAATAACCTTTGCCTGTTTTAAGTCAACGACTAAGTAATCAAGAATGCCTGCTTCAGCATAGATGTCCCGTTTTATCCCTGTATCCTTTGCCTGAGTACTGTAGGCGTATTCAATAATGAGCCGCACTTCTTCTGCAATAGGGTGGCGATTGCTGTAATCCTGTATGCGAACGATAGCTATATCTGGTTGTGGTTCAGAATCAGCAAGTGTAATTGGTTTTCCTTGACGGGACCACCAGCCTTCACCAAACAATCGCTCTAGATATCGAGCAGTTGTTTCACAACGATGAGCATGTTCAGGTCCTTCAGGAGGCATATCGACGATTGTTCCTTGGAGCAGTTCACAGTCAGAATCGGATAAGACACCTGTTGCGATAATGCGGTGATAGTCTTTAACTGTCCAATGGTGTAGCAACATTGTCATAGCGTACCCTCGCTGCTGCCTTGGTATCGTTGCTCTGCCACCCGCTTGAGGCGTTGCAGCTGAGACTGCATGTCTGCTTTTGTCCAGGGCTCGGCAAAGGTATGGAATCCCCAACGAATCAGAGGATTGGGAATCTCAAACTCAAAGCGATTGAGCAAGTGCGTTCCCTCAGCAACTGGTTGACATTCCCAAGTGTCGCGCCCATGAAAGAAACCCTCAAATCCCCAGACAACCAATCCTGGTCGCCGTTCTTCAACTACGCTCTTTAAAGTCGGTGCTAAAAATGGAACTTGAATGACAAAACGACTGCGGCTACCTACATCGGTACTCCATTCCCCTACAGGTTCACAACGGAGAGCTGGATTGAGCCATTGATGCATCAAAGCTAGATCGGTAATACACTGTTCGACAACTGTGACACTGGCATTGATTTGAATCGATTGCTCAAATTTCTGGTTAAAGGGCATCTAAATTGACCCCTGAGAACGAGTGCGAACAGATCGAAAATCGAGCTTGGTTCGCAGTTCGTCCTTGATCCGGTTGAGGATCGAAGTTTCATCCAGCGAAGCTAAAATTCGAGTGACGACAGCTTTAGGACCATCTGGTCCCCAAGAAGCGCCATTAGCTAGGTAGGCTTTGGTGACTTGCCCAATGCCATAAGAGGACACACCCGCTACTCCCGCTTGTGTCAGCGCGACTGATATGTAAGGACCAAGGGCAAGACCTCCAGTTGCTGGGGTAGATAAACCTAGTAAGCCTTTTAGGGAACCTAAGCCTAGAGTTGCTAGGAGTTCGCTGGCACTGATGCCGCCCATGCTAATAGCAATTTTTTGCAGCAGTCCTATAGCTCCGGCTTTGGTCATTGGGAGACCATAGAGTTTAGATAAACTCAAAATCAATGCGATATCAATTGCCGCTCCACTGAGTAGATCAATGACCGTGACTGGATTGAGCGCGATCGCCACTGCCTTAGTCATAACTGCCCGCCAAATCAGAGAATTGGCATGAGCGTCGCGAATCGCTAGTTTCCGCTGCACTAATTGCTCGTTCAGATTGCCAGCATAGAGCATAGTGTTGAGAGCAACTAAGGCTTTGCCTTCCCGATTCAGAATTTCCAAAATTTTGAGCTTTAACTCCTCAACTTGAGGCGGACTAGGTACTAGTTGGACACTTCTCGTACCGTCCGCATGACGAGTTGCCTGAGCAACTAGAGGTGAGGCAGCCGCCATGACAATTTCATCTGGTGAAAGTAACTCTCGCACTCGTTCATCCCGAATTTTCTGATAAATTGCTATTCGGTCAGCTTGAGGATACCGATCGATCTTGTTAAAGACGAGTAAGATCGGCTTACCTGCTTCCCGTAACTGGGACAAAGCTGCTTGTTCCACCTGAGTCATGTCCCCAGCTATGACAAACAGGATCAAATCTGCCTGTTGTGCTATCTGTTGAGCGAGGGCAGCACGGGTTTCGCCATCCACTTCGTCCAAACCAGGTGTGTCAATCAGCTCGACCTGAGACTCCCCTATACCTGGTAGCGTGAAGACGAGACACTGTTCGCGTAGCGACTTGGCTGTATCGCTTGCATCCAAATCTTGACTAATGCTCCATGCAGCGCGAGCTGGAGTGCGGGTGACGCCATGCAGGGCACCTGTTTCAAACACTGTTTGTCCAAGCAGGGCGTTAAGTAGAGAAGACTTACCCCGTCCTACCAAGCCAAAAACGGCAATTTGCAAGATCCGACGTTCTAGATTTCCCAGCATAGTCTGTAGCTGTTCAATTTCCGCCTCTAGCCCAGCACGCTCTTCAGGTGTTAAATCTAGATTGGCTACCAAGTCTTTGAGCGCTGTTTGTGCCTGTTTATAGTTCAGTTCCGCCTGAATGTCATCAAAGCTTGAAATAGCACTGTCTAGTTCGTCTAAATCGACGGGACTCGCAGGAGAAAGCGGAGAATTGCTAGGGTTGGGTATGGGCTCAGGCAATGTTGAACTCAAAATCAAACCTCCTTAATCATTATCAGTCTTAAGTCATGCCGCTTCAGTTCTTAATTACCTACCTAATCGGGCAATTCTTAATCGATCCTAGCTATTTAAGCTATGTTTTGTAAGTAGAGTCCTAAGCCCAAGCAGCCAGTAGAATAGTCAAGATAAATTAAGGATCGTGAGTGGTAAGCGTTTGCCAGAAACTATTGCCTATGTCAAAATTACGCGCCAATCCTGGCAGCAAGGCTGTCTAGAAGGGGAAGTGAGGGCAGGTGATTTTGAATGGCAATTCAATTGGTCTTTCCGTCGAGGTCAACTGTCCGTTAAACCTTCCCAAGGTCGCGCATTAATCCAAGAACCACTTGGTCGCTTCCTAGAGCAACGAGATTATCAACTTGAGCCTGGGGGAGATTATGCTTTTACGATTCGCGCTGAGATTTAGCAACTGAATGCTGTTCTAGGTAGCGCTCGATGAGGAGAATGGCAACAATGTCATCCCATGCGCGTGGTGGCGTGCGGAGACTAGTGGGTATGAGGCCAGCTAATCCTTTCGGAGGGTACATTTGCCAGTAGCGATCACGAGCTTCTAAACTGCTATAGCGCTCATCCACTAGAACGATTGGTAATGGTTGTATTAAGTTAGATTCCAATTGCTGTTTCCAATGTTTAGCTGTTGTCTGGTTGCCCATTACTAGTAAGGCAATTGGAAACTGTTGGTATAGAGTTTCGATAGCAGATATTGCTTCAGTAGCTGAGACAACCTGATGATAATACAGTTGCTTCCCCTGTCCCATCACCGCTAACCCGCACTTGTCTCTTCCTGGATCAAAACCCAAGATCACTGATTGGGTTAGCGAAGGTCTGTTACGGAAGCCATCTGAATCTTTTTCTCCCCATCTCCCCATCACCCCATCCCCCCATCTTCTTTAGGCTAGGTGTGAAAAACCACCTTTCCGTGCTGCACTGCCACTAGTTCTATCTTGAGTGGTCCTGCAGTGTAGGTGTCCACTGCGGCGATCGCTTTGATGTCTACTGGTTGATTGTACTGCTGTAGTTGCTGAATGAAGTGGAATAGGCTCTCAATCCGATTATCACCAATCCAGATTGTATCGTCTAGGAGGCCAATGCTGCGGGCGCGGAACTTGGCGGCAAATAACAGCAAATTCAGCCGTTGTTGGATGGCTTCAGTTGTCATCACTGCTGGGTTGGCAGAAGTTGCCGCAACGACATCGCCAGCCTTGAAAAGCAGCTGATTGCGAGTTGCACTGACAAAAACCTGTACGTGTTTTTCTCCTACCAAGTAGTTGCCAGCAGCAAGGACTCGCACTACATAGCTTCGACCGTCATCAATTTGGTTAATTAGCTGATCGACCTGCCACTGTGGCAACTCGATCAACTGTTGATTAACCTGGTTTGTTCCTGGCTGCGTCAAGGCGATTGCCGTCCGGTTTGCCTCTTGTAGAATTGATGCGACAGCTTGGCGAGCTGACGAGGGTCCAACGATTTGAACAACTGCGCCAGCAAGGACTTGATCTCGAAGTAGAGCAACGTTCCCCTGACGTAAAACTTTATAAGACTGGTAGTACTGTGCCAGCCTTGCCACCTGGCTTTCCAATTGATCTTGTTGTGATTCTAGTTCCTTGAGATGAGCGGCTCGTTGAGCAATAACTTTATCGCGCTCGGCAATGTCACGATCGCGGTTCTGTACAGCTTGGTCTAGCTTCGCAATTTCCTGATCCCGTTCACCAATCCTTGCTTTAACTTGGTTACGTTGTTGAATTAGCTGCTGGCGTTCGCGCTGGAGTTTTTGAATTTCTATACGTAGGACCTTTGCCTGCTGAGAAACAGCTCTAAGTAGTGCTTGGGCTTGCTGAAACTGCGTTGAAACTTGGCTCAGTAGAGTTTGAGTCCCATTAAGTTGCATTTGCGTTTGGGATTGTTTGGCTAGCGCAGTTTTCAGTGATTGATTAGTCTTTGCTAAAAGTTTCCGCGCCTGTGCTTGTTGTTTTTGGGCTTTTATTTGTTCGGCTTTAGCTTGCGCTAGCTCACTCTCAGCTTGACTTTTCTGAGCAGATGTTGTTGCTAGCTGCTGACGCGTAGTCTCTAGCTGACTCTCTACCTGATTTTTCTGTTTAGTCGTAATGGCTAGCTGCTCTCGCTTTTGCTTAAGATCTCTTTGAATCTTTCCTAGCTCAAACACCCCAATTCGCAATCTAGCATCAACGGCAAATAGAATTGCTAATGTGGAAGCGGCAATCAAGCTACCTGTCAAGATAGTGACCACAACGGCTGTGCTGCGAGGACGTAAATTGAACAGCGAGAGACGTGCCTTACCCACTCGCGTGCCAAGGCGATCACCCACCGTCGCGATAAAGCCCCCCAAAACCAAAATTGCCGCAATCAGGATTAATCCGGTGGTCATTTACAGCTACTGCCAACCGCTAGCTCCAGCTTAATCTGAAGCTAGCACCAATTTAACCATTCCGTGCAGGAATTCTCCGTCCTCTACAAATAACCGCCAGACGCTAGGTAAATTGTTGACTCAATGCCACGGGATTATGGACAGTAATTTTTTTTCGGTGGATCGAGATCATATTTTCTTGTCTTAGGTCACCCAGCAACCGAGTGACCGTGACACGAGTCGAGCCAATTGCTTCCGCGATCGCTTGATGGGAAAGCTTAAGGTCAATTGTAATCCCCTCAGCATTAGGCACACCAAAATCTCGACAGAGAATCAGCAGAAAGCTGACCAAACGTGAACCCATATCTCGATGAGCCAAGGTCTCAATCATCATTTCTGTTTGCAAAATCCGCGACGAAAGACCCCTTAGTAAGAGCATTGACAGTTCAGGATTGTCCTTAAGCGATTGTTCTACCTGTTCAATTGGTGCTGAGAGCAATTCCACTGGGGTAAAAGCTACCGCATGGTAGAACCGATCTGAGCGATGTCCCGTTAGCAGAGATAGAACACCAAAAACGCTATTTTCTCGTAGTAGTGCCACTGTAATTTCTTCTCCAGCCTCGTAAACTCTGGAGAGCTTGACAGCACCTTTAAGGAGAAAATAGACCCGTTCCGCCGGATCTCCAGGAAAAAAGATCGTCTTGCCCCGTTCAAATGTCTCCACAATTGGTGGAAACGACCCAGTTGCAAACTGACGGAACACAGCTGCCAGCGGTCTATCTTGCGTCACTACCATATTCCTTGCCTAAGCGATGCCCGAAAGATTGCACCAGATAACGTGCTGAACCTAACTTGGTTGAGAACCCGTTACAAGCGCTTTTATTTTTACAACACTTAAACTAATCTGTTGCCAAAATTTTGTAGCTTTTACTACAAAATTACAGATGTACTTTTCAAGAAGCTTATTTTTTTGTGTTTGGTCTAGTTGTACAATTGAACAATATGCTAGACCTAACCGGAAAAAAAGCCCTTGTTACAGGGATCGCCAACAATCGCTCTATTGCTTGGGGGATAGCACAACAGCTACACAAAGCTGGAGCTAATCTGGGCATTACCTATCTACCCGACGACCGAGGTCGAATGGAGAAGAAGGTCGCTGAGCTGGTAGACCCTCTTAATCCTAGCCTGTTTCTCCCTTGTAATGTACAGGATGAGATTCAGATCCAATCAGCCTTTGAAGCCATCCGCAGTCAGTGGGGTAAATTAGATATCCTCATCCATTGTTTAGCTTTTGCTAACAAGGAGGACTTGAGTGGCGGCATCAGCGATACCTCGCGCTCAGGCTTCAGTCAGGCAATGGATATCAGCACATACTCACTGATTCAATTGAGTAAAGAAGCTAAACCCTTAATGCAGGAGGGGGGCAGTATTGTTACCCTCACCTACTTGGGCGGTGTGCGCGTTGTGCCAAACTACAACGTGATGGGAATTGCTAAGGCAGGGTTAGAAGCTAGCGTCCGCTATTTGGCAGCCGAACTAGGTCCTCAAAATATTCGTGTCAATGCAATTTCGGCTGGTCCCATCCGCACCTTGGCGTCCTCAGCGGTCGGTGGCATTTTAGATATGATTCATCATGTTGAGGAAGTCGCTCCCCTGCGACGTACTGTGACTCAGATGGAGGTAGGAAACGCTGTAGCTTTCCTCTGTAGCGACTTGGCAAGTGGTATTACAGGTCAGGTTCTTTATGTAGACGCTGGTTACGAAATTATGGGCATGTGATAAAACAATTTGCAATAACGCCTCCGGCAACGCTAAGTCGCTGGCGCAATTCGTAATAACGCTTCGCTTCGCCTACGGAAGAGCGCAATTGAAGAAAATTGCAGGGCAGCGTTAAATCTAACCTAATTAGACTTCGAGATTTATTATGCAGACAAGCGAGCGCCAAGTTCCCAGCTCTAAAGTTGACGAAGTCAAGCCGCGATCCGCTGCTTTGTCACGGCAGGAAAACGTTGACCTACACCTAGGTCGAACTGCATCTATTCACCGCAAGACAGCTGAAACTGATGTTGAAGTGAGTATCAATCTTGATGGAACAGGAACCTGCAATGCTAAAACTGGGATTCCATTTTTAGATCACATGCTGCATCAAATAGCTGCTCATGGGTTACTAGATCTAGAAATTCAGGCGACAGGGGATCTAGAAATTGATGACCATCATACCAATGAAGATGTAGGAATTACTTTAGGACAAGCCTTGGGGAAAGCACTCGGCAATCGTCAAGGAATTGTCCGTTTTGGCAACTTCCTCGCCCCTTTAGATGAAGCTCTGATCCAAGTAGCTCTAGACTTTTCCGGACGCCCCCATCTCAGCTATGGTGTGCAAATCCCTACTCAGCGCGTCGGAACCTATGACACCCAGCTAGTGCGAGAATTTTTTGTAGCTATAGTAAATCATAGTCAGATGACTCTACACATCCGCCAGCTAGATGGTATTAACTCCCATCACATTATTGAGGCGACATTCAAAGCGTTTGCGCGATCGCTACGCATGGCGGTAGAGATTGACCCACGTCGAGCTGGGCAGGTTCCCAGTTCTAAAGGCGTTTTGTAGGCGCCCTGTTCCTAGTAGAGGCTATTATAGTAAATGTTGATATTTATTAAGAAGTATCAATGTTTATTTCAACTTCAAGCTGGACTCGGTTAAGAGAATCCTTTACCGAAAGGCTATTTTTTGGACACGAGCCTACTCTAGAGTTAAATGCCATCCTACTGGTCTATTTTGTCCAGGGTATCTTGGGGCTGGCTCGCTTAGCCGTTAGCTTTTTCCTCAAAGATGAACTAGGACTGAGTCCAGCTGAGGTGTCTGCTCTACTTGGTATCGTTGCCTTACCCTGGGTTGTGAAGCCAGTGTTCGGTTTTATCTCAGATGGGGTACCGATTCTAGGTTATCGTAGACGTCCTTACTTAGTACTATCAGGACTATTAGGGACCGTCTCATGGGTTGCTCTGGCAACTGTGGTACATAGCTCGCTAGGGGCGACAATAGCAATTGCGTTAGGTTCATTATCAGTCGCTGTTAGCGATGTGATTGTAGATTCGCTAATTGTGGAACGCGCTAGAGCAGAGTCACAAGCTCATGTAGGTTCGCTCCAATCCCTTTGCTGGGGCGCTTCAGCTTTTGGGGGGGTAATCACTGCTTACTTTAGCGGTTTTCTACTGCAGCATTTCAGCAACCGTGTCGTATTTGGAATTACAGCATCTTTCCCCTTGATTGTTTCGGCAGTTGCTTGGTTAATTGCTGAGTCACCCGTAAACGAACGTCTGGGAGTTGATACAATCAAGCATCAACTCCAACAATTACGTCAAGCTGTTACCCAAAAAGCGATTTGGCTTCCCGCTGCCTTCATCTTCATTTGGCAAGCCACTCCTACGTCTGATTCAGCTTTCTTCTTTTTCACTACCAATGAACTGGGATTTGACCCAGAGTTTCTGGGACGAGTGCGCCTAGTAACAAGTATTGCCTCCTTGGTTGGTGTCTGGATCTTCCAGCGTTTCCTCAAAACAATTCCCTTTCGAGTCATATTTGGTTGGAGTACTGTCTTATCGGCTGTGTTGGGTATGACTACATTACTATTGGTGACCCACACTAACCGCGCTATAGGTATTGACGACCGTTGGTTTAGCATAGGCGATAACTTGGTCCTCACAGTGATGGGACAGGTTGCCTATATGCCTGTCCTGGTGTTGGCTGCCCGTCTCTGTCCGCCTGGAGTGGAAGCAACGCTGTTTGCTGTGTTGATGTCAGTCTCGAATCTAGCAGGACTTCTTTCGTATGAACTAGGAGCAGTTCTGATGCATCGGTTAGGAATTACTGAAACTAATTTCGATGCTCTTTGGCTTTTAGTTATAATTGCCAACCTCAGTACATTATTACCACTGCCATTTCTCAATTGGCTGCCGGATGCAAAAACAGCAATGAATGAAGAGGCAACATTGGCTGACATAACTCCTGCCAAACATACAGGGCAACAGTTTCTGCCAGACTTGATGTCTGAATTGGTACCACAGTCGCTGCGACAAAAGCCAGTTGAGGAGCTTGATAATCGATAACTGTTAATTGATAGTTGATGGAACCATCGATTAACGATGTACCTGGAATCCCCGACCTTCACTTCCATGGAGAAGGATGTCAAAAGATTTTTTAGAGTGATCCGCTAACCATGCAGAGTTTTCAGCTTTACGAACACGCATCTACAGTACCCACCGATTCCTATCAACGCCAGGATTGGCAGAAAGGATATGAATCTCTGAAATCTGAGTTTGATTATTGGATTGATGATGTAGAAGGACAAATTCCCGCCAAGCTGAATGGTACTCTGTTCCGTAATGGTCCAGGCTTACTGGATGTAAATGGTCATCCTATTCACCATCCCTTTGATGGTGATGGAATGATTAGCGCGATCACATTTACGAATGGTCGTGCCCACTTCCGCAATCGCTTTGTTCGGACAGCAGCCTATCTAGAAGAACAAGCAGCAGGGAAAATTTTATATCGTGGCGTATTTGGTACGCAAAAACCTGGCGGTTTTTTGGCAAATGCCTTCGATTTCCGACTCAAGAATATTGCCAATACTAATATTATCTATTGGGGGGGTAAACTTTTGGCATTGTGGGAAGCGGCAGACCCTCATCGCCTTGATCCTCAGACATTAGAAACCCTGGGCAAAGATTCTCTCAATGGGGTTTTATCACCTGGCGAAGCCTTTGCGGCTCACCCACGCTTCGACCCTAGTTGTAACCAAGATGATGGCGCACCATGCTTGGTCAACTTTTCGATTAAGCCTGGTCTATCTACCACGATTACTATCTTCGAACTTGATCCTGCTGGTAATATCATCCGAAAACAGGCTCACAGTGTTCCTGGTTTTGCTTTTATCCATGATTTTGCCATCACGCCAAATTATTGCCTACTGTTCCAAAATCCTGTCTCTTTCAATCCCCTACCTTTTGTACTGGGCTGGCGTGGCGCGGCCGAATGTATCAAGTTCCAACCAAACCAGCCTACTCGCATTATTGTGATTCCTCGTCACACCTCCAAACCAGTTCAGTTGTTAGAAACTCAATCCGGTTTTGTCTTCCATCATGCCAATGCTTTTGAGCAGGGTGATGAAATTTTTGTTGACTCAATTTGCTACGAAACTTTCCCGGAGGTGAAGCCTCAAAGCGATTTTAGGGAAGTCGATTTTGCCGACCTCTCATCCGGGCAACTGTGGCGGTTCCATTTGAATCTGAAAGATCAAACAGTGTCGCGCCAGCTGGTTGAGGGTAGGTGCTGTGAATTTCCTAGCATTCACAATGGACGAGTGGGGCGAGCTTATCGGTATTTATTTCTGGGAGCAGCTCATGCCGAGACTGGTAATGCGCCTCTGCAAGCAATTTTGAAGATCGACTTAGAGTCAGGCAAACGACAACTCTGGAGTGCTGCACCACGCGGCTTCATGAGTGAACCTATTTTCGTTCCGCGTCCCGATGCCTCTAAAGAAGATGATGGCTGGGTTTTAGCTGTGGTCTATGATGCTGCGTATCATAGGTCAGATGTGGTGATTTTAGATGGTCGTGGCTTTAGCCAAGGACCAATTGCCCGAATGCATTTGAAACACCATATTCCTTACGGCTTGCATGGTAGCTTTACTTCTGAAGTTTTTGTGCCGGAAGTATAAGTAAAAGCGCGTTTGAATACCTTTGATTATTGATTAACCACAAAGGCACTAAGGCAATAAGGAATCAGTTCTTTGTGTCTAGCGCGCCCCAAGCGCTTCGCTACGCTGACTTGTCTTTGTGGTTTGATATTGTCTAACTTCATCCTGCTATAGATATAGGTTTCTGACCTTGGAGGGATGCTCTAAACCACTAGAGGCGGCGATTCTGACCTAAAGAGTGGAGTCGTAAAAATTATAGAGTTACTTCTCAGGTAATGTTTAAATCAAGCGAACTCAAAGCTTAACGAAGGGAACACTATGTTTCAGATGATGGGGTTGACGTCGGAAATTCACAAAGCGCTGTTTTGGCTGGCACAGGTCCCAAGACGTCCAGTACCTTTTACAGCACCTCCATTAACTAATAATCCAGAGGATGCGTCTGTTGGCGTCACAGGTCCGCACTTCTGGATAGCTTGGATTTCCGGTGTGCTGCTGGCTTTTGCTATCCAACTAGTTTTAACAAACTTTGCTGCTGCCTTCGGTCTCTCCTTCCTGGGACGTCAATCAGACTCTGATTCTGATAGTCAGGAAGTTACTACCTTCGGTGGCACGGTTCGCAAAATCGGTGTAGCAGTGGGACTGGGGACACTTGTGAGTGTCACCTTTTCGCTAGCTATTGCTTCTTATCTGGCAGTGAAACTGAGCCTAATCTATGCCAACGTGTTTTTAGGTGCAATAGTAGGTTTAGTCATTTGGGCAACATACTTTGCGCTGCTATATTGGTTCCTATCGCGGAGTGTAGGCTCTGTCGTTGGCTCGGTTGTTAATACAGCAACGTCTGGTCTACAAGCAATTACGGGAACACTAGCCGCTGCCCTCGGTGCTAAGGCTGCCAGCAATCAGGTCGTGGCAACGGCGGAGGCCGCTGCTGCTGCCGTGCGGCGCGAACTTGGTTCAGCTATAGATCCTGGTAGTATCCGGGAAAGTATTGAGGATTACGTCAAAGCGTTGCGTCCGCCAGAGCTAGATATATCAAAAATTCGGAGTGAATTTGAAAAGATACTGAACACCCCAGAGGTGAAAGAGATCGCCGGTAGTGGCGATCTCCGCAACATCAATCGACAGAAGTTTGTTGATCTGGTCAGCAGTCGCACTGATCTCTCCCAGCGGGATCTAAACCGGATTGTGGACCAGCTTGAAAGTGTATGGCGGCAAGTGGTGGGTCGGCAATCCCAGCCAGATCGGTTGGGTGAGTTGGTTGAGTATCTCAAATCAGTGCAACCAGGGCAGTTGAACGCCGATCAATTTAATCAGAAGCTGGATCAGCTGATTGCAGAAGTCCGGTCCTCACGCGATACAGAACAAAGATCCGACGAAGGGACTACACCAGGCTTTCTTCAGCAGATGTTGAATCCTCTTATAGGGATAGTTTTGGGGCGCGTAGATCTCTCAGATCTAGATGTTGAAAAAATCTTAACTTCGCTTTCTAAAGCCAGAAGTCAGCTTTCTACAGCCAGGAGTCAGCTTTCTACAGCGAGAGACAAAGCCACAGAACAAGCAAACACGCTCGCTGGTCAGTTAGGGTTTGAAACCGAAGTCTTACCGTACAATACCGTTCGAGCTGATGTGGAAAACTACCTGCTTAACTCCTATTCATGGCAGATGACACGGGAGAAAGTGGCACAAGAATTTAGTGACGTTCTCTACGACCCAGAGGCAGACCCAAGGAGCGTGCGCAGTCAAATCGAGCAGCTCTCAAAAAATGACTTTGTGGAAATTCTGCAACAGCGAGGTTTGTTCACTCAAGCAAGAATTCAAGAAATTGCCGATCAGCTAGAAGCTATTCGACAACAAGTTCTGGCCGCAGTGACAATAGCTGCCGATCAAGAAACGACCAGAGAAGTCCGGTCCTCAGTAGAACGATATCTGCTGATGACTCCGAAAGCAGAACTCACCCCTGAAGGAATTCAGCAGAATTTAAAACCATTGTTGGAAGATTCTGACGTAGATTCTGAAACGTTAAACCGACGCTTAGCTCAGTTTGATAACAATACAATAAGGCAGATTCTAGGACAGCGGCTGGATATCACACCGCAGGAAGCAGAGTCAATCATTGCGGAGGTTGAAAACACCCGCAATCGCGTTGTGTTTGAATCACAAGCACTTGCCGAACAAGCGCGGCAAAAAGCTGAAACTTTGTGGCTCAACTTAGAATCATATCTGCGTAACACTGGTAAAGATGAACTGAATCCAGAAGGGATTAAGAGAGACTTGCAAACACTTCTAGACGATCCAGAGGCAGGGCTTGGCGCAATTAGGGCAAGACTGTCGCGCTTTGATCGCGATACGTTAGTGCAACTGTTAAGCCAACGGCAAGATCTGAGTGAGGAGCAAGTCAATCAAGTGCTCAATCAGGTTGAGGAGGCATGGAATCGTGTCCGACGTTCTCCTCAAGCATTGGCAGGGAAGGCTAAGGAGCAATACGATCAGGTCTCTGCCGCCATTTCCGATTACCTACGCAATACTGGTAAGGACGAACTGAACCCTGAAGGTATCCGCCGGGATTTAACCGTACTTCTAGAAAATCCTCGGCAGGGAGCTTTACTGCTGCGCAGTCGTCTAGCCCAGATCGATCGAGATACTCTTGTGAAATTGCTCAGCCAACGGCAAGATTTGAGTGAGGAGCAAATCAATCAGGTAATTGACCAGGTGGAACTGACACTGCGCAACATTGTGCGATCGCCCCGTCGTCTTGCCGCTCGGACTCAGGCGCGAGTGCAGACTTTTCGAGCTAATCTCGAAGACTACTTGCGGAACACTGGTAAAGATGAACTCAATCCAGAGGGGATCAAGCGCGACTTGCAGCTGTTACTGAACGATCCGCGAGCTGGTCTTGAGAGTTTTGGCGATCGCCTCTCCCAGTTTGACCGAGCTACTGTAGTGGCCTTGTTACAGGCGCGTCCAGATATGTCGGAGGAGGAAGCGAATCGAATTGTAGACCAAGTCCTATCTGTTCGTGACTCAATTGTGGAGCAAGTACGAGGTATTCAACGCCGCATCCAGGATGTTATTGAAGGCGTTTTTGCCAACATCAGGAACTACCTCAATTCCCTTGATCGCCCTGAACTCAACTATGACGGCATCAGCCGTGATGTGCGGCAGTTGTTTAACGATCCGCAGGCCGGATTTGACGCGCTCCGGGATCGCTTGGGTTCATTCAATCGGGATACCTTAGTGGCTGTTATGAGTTCTCGCGAGGATATCTCGGAAGCGGATGCTAATCGGATCGTAGATCGAATTGAGGGAGCCCGTAATTCAGTGCTACAACGCGCAGAAAGCGTTCAACAGGAGGCGCAACGGCGCTTAGAAGAAGTCAAACGCCAAGCGCAACGCCAAGCTCAAGAAACCCGCAAAGCTGCCGCTGCTGCTGCTTGGTGGCTAGCAGCAACGGCAGTTGTCTCTGCTGCTTTCTCAGGTGCTTTTGGCGCGATCGCTGTTATTACTGCTTAGAGTTTGGTCGCTGATTGATTTTCTATAGAAGTTGAAACAAAAGCCTCTCACTGAGAGGCTTTTTTATTTGGGTTAGGGAAAACACAACTGGCAATTTCACAAGATAGCGATTGCACATTCATCATCGTAGTATCTCTCATATTCTGAGAAAAAATATAACTTGAAATAACAGGTTGAACTCGCAACATAATCAAAGGGTTTAACTTGTACATAAGTTAGACATAAACAAGACTTTTTCTAGACTTATCAATAATAAGGTATCAGTATGTTTACTTATGTCAGATGGAGTATTGCTGGGAATCGATTATTACCCCAGATCGAAACATGCTCTAACCCTTATAAAAATAGCCTAGGAAAATTAGGATGGTTGACTCAAGTTACAGCTACGCTCGAATCAGCGGCACTAGTATCCCTGGTTTTCCAGATCCTAGTGCCTTCGCCAATCCCTCCGCGCTCGTGCCAAATGTCTTCGCCAATCCAGCGATCAATAACGATGGATATGTAGACTATGAGGGTTTTGTGGGTTTTCCCACACAGCATCTGCCCCCGTCTGTAATTTACAGCGGTAACGGCAGCAGCCCATCTACTGCTCTCATAGACCAAAGCAGCAATGTGTTTGGTAATCCCTACAACGGTATTTTCTTTAACTCTTCTAGCAACAGCTCAGGAACGACTGTTCTTGAGGGTGCTGGGTATATTTTTGGCACGCCAGAGTCAACAGCTTCGGGACCAACTGCCATCATCACAGTTAACAACGGCTCGATTAATACTGTTGCCTATCAGCCTACTCCCTTTGTCACCGTTCCCGTCGATCCTAACGTTAGTCTTGATGTCACTTCTAACGATCTCGCTGTTGGCTCATTGGTTGCTGGACCGGGCATCAACGATCAGGGAACAGTTGCTTATATAGCTGGTACATCTAATAGTGCCAATCCTAGCTTAGCAGACACAACATACAGCCTCTTGACCAAAAGTAGCAGCAATGTCACCACAACCATCGCCAGCACCAGCAACAGTCAATTTAAGGATTTCTTTCTTGGTGGTTTGGATGTAGGCAGAGGTGAAGGTCCCTTTGCTAAGTACACATTGCCATCAATCAACGATCAAGGATCAGTAGCTTTCAACGCTGACTTGACAGCGGGAGGTAAGGGGATCTTTGTCGGTAACGGTAGTAGCATTAATACTATTATCGACACTAATAGCGGTCCCTATAGCTACTTCAGTGCACCAACGCTGAATAATAATGGCGTAGTTGCTTTCAATGCTGGTTTAACTACAGGGGAGGCATTCATTTATGAGAGTGTTAACGGAAAACTAATCGAAATTGCTAATACTGGTAACGGTAGCATCTTTAAAGACTTTAGATCGGACGTTGCCCTAAATCAACAAGGAGATGTCACCTTCTTGGCTGATTTAAATGATGGGGGTACTGCTATCTACACCGGATCAAGATCAGGACTTCAAAGAGTCATTGGTGTTGGCGATTCCCTTGATGGTTCCACGGTGACAGATTTATTCGTTTCCCATAGAGGGCTAAACGATCTTGGACAGATTGCTTTCGATGCTACGCTAGCAACTGGTGGTCTAGAAGTCTTCCGTGCCGATCCAGCAAGTGTTCCTGAACCGAGTAGCAGTGCTTCAGTTTTGTGTCTAGCTATCCTCAGCATCGTCAGCTATTGCTGGCGGCGACGCAGACAGTCAGCAAAGCTAGCTTGCCGTGCGCGTTTACGCCGAGGAGTGTCAACCTTATAATAAACGGGCTTACATAGTTTTTGCTGGTAGACCCTCCTGAATGATCATTAAAGCTTTTGCCGCTGAGTTGAGCTTGTTACTTGCTACCCCATTGCTTGTAATTAGCGTAAGTCCAATAACCTCTGTCGCTCAAGGCAAGTTGTATAGCCCAATTCCCCTACCTCCAAGTCTTCAGGTATCTGATACGCTCTCAGATAAAGATATTCCGACTGGGCAGGGGGGATTCGCCCGCGATTACTCTGTAAAGCTATATGCCGGAGATGATGTAGCAATTGAGTTGACATCTGATAGTTTTGATACAATTGTTACCTTACTCGCACCTAATGGCTCGACGGTGGGAGAAAATGATGATGGTCCTGATGGCACCACAAATTCTCTGCTGTTTGTGCGGATTACCAAGACAGGTACTTACATAGTTCGCGTTCATGCCTTTGGTGAAACAGGGGTTGGACCTTTTAAACTTAAGGTTTCACGGCTACGACCAATCCAATCCAACAACCACTAGCTAGAGTGCAGTCAGCAGGCAGAGTAATAAAGCCTCAGTCCACTCGACGACTGCCCCGTAAGTATCTCCTGTATGTCCGCCTAGTTGGCGATTAAACCAGGCTCCAGTCAAAAGTGCAATTGTCCCTCCGCCCAGAGCCATCTCCCCTGCTACAAAAGCGCGATCACGCTCTAGCAAAATCGCCAAACCACTTATGCCCAGCAGCAACAGCAGTCCCGGCATGACATCTATAACGGAACGAATCGCCATTTTGTGGAATGCCCCTTTACCTGTGGGTTTGAGGTAGGGATATAGAGCGATCGCCACCTGTTGCCCCCAGCGTCCCCACCCACAGGCAGCCATTAGTGCCAGCCATCGATAGGAATGTAGATCAGTTAATGCGGTTGTTTTTAACAGTACAATTGCGATTGCTACCATTGCCCCAAAAGCTCCTGTAACACTATCTGCCATCACCTGCAACCGTCGCTGCGGATCTTGCACCGCTAGTCCATCCGCAGTATCCATTGCTCCATCTAGGTGTAGCCCTCCAGTAATGGCAATCCAGCAAGCGACGACTAAGGCGCTACGAGTCAGGACTGGCATCCCCAATTCCTGCAGTCCAGTATCAAGCAGTCCTAAAATTCCCCCGATTGCTAACCCTACTACCGGAGCTAGACGTGCTACTCCCTGAAAGTCTAACTTTCCAGCCCCTGGTATGGGAATACAAGTATAGAAAGCAATAGCCGCAGCCAGTAACCCTAACTTTTGCCACCACCCTTGCCGATTGTTCATATCTTAATAGCGTGCTGTGTCCACCCACAAACGCCCCAACCGAAGCATAATATTTGTACTAAGCTAACAGCCTATCCACCTTGAGTACAGAATTCTCTTTTCATGTCTCAGCTTGCTGCAGTCAGACAAAAGCGCGGGCAGGAGTCTTCCTCACCCCCCATGGCACAGTTGAAACACCCAGGTTTATGCCAGTGGGGACGCTAGCCAATGTCAAGACGCTAACGGCTGCACAGCTGCGGGAGACTGGGGCACAGATGATACTGGCAAACACCTATCACCTTCACCTGCAACCAGGTGAAGCAATTGTAGCAGGAGGTGGCGGTCTACATCGGTTTATGGGATGGCAGGGACCAATATTGACAGATTCGGGAGGGTTTCAAGTCTTTAGCTTGAGCGAATTGCGTCAAGTCACTGATGAAGGTGTGACATTTCGTTCTCCCCATGATGGTCAAACTATCTATCTCACACCAGAGCGGTCAATTCAGATTCAGAACACTTTAGGTGCAGATGTGATTATGGCGTTCGATGAGTGTCCACCTTACCCAGCGAGTCGGGAAGAGGTGGCAGCGGCAACTAGCCGAACTTATCGCTGGCTACAGCGCTGTATAACTGCCCATCAGCGGCGCGATCAGGCTTTATTTGGCATTGTGCAGGGTGGCGTTCACCTTGACTTACGTGCCATTGCCGCTCATGCCTTGGCTGAGCTAGATCTTCCTGGGTATGCAATTGGTGGTGTGAGTGTTGGAGAACCCCCAGAACTGATTGCTGAGATTGTGCAAGCGACAGCGCCATTGCTGCCACCAGAAAAACCCCGTTACCTAATGGGAATCGGTACCTATAGGGAAATGGCACAGGCGATTGCTGCGGGTGTAGATCTATTTGACTGTGTCATTCCCACTCGGCTGGCACGACATGGTGCTGCTCTGGTCAAAGGCGAACGTTGGAACTTAAAAAATGCTCAGTTTCGGGAAGATTTCACTCCCCTTGACGCAGATTGTCCTTGCTACACTTGTCAGCATTTTAGCCGTGCTTATTTGTCCCATCTGGTACGAGCGCGGGAAATCTTAGCCTACACGCTGTTGAGCATTCACAACATTACAGAACTCGTCTACTTTACCCAAAGGATTCGCAGTGCGATTTTGAGCGATCGCTTCACAACTGAATTTGCTGACTGGCTCACTCTAACCACAGTCTTGATCTAGCGTTTTTGATCCCCCGATGCGTGTTACGATCCTGATCAATCCTTGAAGCTTGTTTGAGAGATCGAAAAACATGGAAGCTGCACTATTGTTAGCAAAACTGCCGGAAGCATACCGAATCTTTGAACCCTTAGTAGATGTTCTCCCTATCATCCCACTCTTTTTCTTGCTGCTAGCTTTCGTTTGGCAAGCAGCTGTTGGTTTCAGATAAGCCTAGTTAGGTAGAGTGATGAATTGAAAATCCCCCGAATCAAATTCGGGGGATTTTTTCACCAGTGTATTATTCAGCAGCGAGTTCTTCTGGGTGAGACTTCAGCTGAGACTTAATCAAGGGAGCTTTGGGAGCCAGAAAAAACCCTATTAAACTTGCAAACAAGAGTGGTGTCAAAGGACTGAAGCCAGTCAGTTTTGTCAGAAGCAAAGTTGTACTTACA
>JAFASY010000272.1 GCA_019244235.1 Chroococcidiopsidaceae cyanobacterium CP_BM_ER_R8_30 | reverse complement strand
ACGAGTTAGAGTGTTGCGGTGAAGCTGCGTGAGTTGAGACAACCGAACCAACGATATGTGCAGTACACTGCTCAGACGTTGGGGAGATATTGTACCCTTTTGCGGCTCCATGACTTCAACTAAAAAAGGCGATAGCATAACTACTATGTACGTAGGATGAGCGTTACTTGCTTCTTATATGCACATTATATGCAGTAAGTAAGGTTGTGTTGCAAAAACTTGTTGAGGACAGAAAACTCCTTTTGATTCGAGTGGAGTCGTCCATACATGGCCTCTCTATGACTCGGAACGTGACGAAGAAGTTGGGCGAATCATCAGCGCTCGTAAAGCGACGAAACATGAACGGAGGGCGTATGAAGAAGGAACCTTCTAAGGGTTTGACTGCCGAACAAAAAGCCCAAATTGAGGCACTGGCTGCTCTGCCGGACGAGGCAATTAATACCAATGATATTCCCGAAGTGAAGGATCGGAGCGGTGCACGACGTGGAGTGTTTTACCGTCCGCTAAAGCAGCAGATCACGCTACAGCTTGATGCCGACCTCATAGACTGGTTCAAGCAACATCACCCGGAGGGTGAAGGCTACCAGACCAGCATAAACCGCGCTCTGCGAGAATATGTCAAACACCATCAATCCTGAACTAACCCTATCCGCTCACAATCATGCAACCTGGTCTGCTCCCAATGGCAAACCAATCTTCGGTTTGCAATCTGTGAACGTTAACGAATCAGGGTCGAGGAAGTCTGCCAATGCCATTTCCAATACCAGTTCAATGCTGTAGCCAATCTGTTTAGCGTGATTTGAGTAGGCATCACGGATATGATCTGGTAACACAGCTAGTAGCATTAATGCGGCATCATGGCTGAGATGCTTCTTGCTTGTCTCTGGGAGAGTCTCCATGATCTGTGTCCTTCTAGTCTCTACTCGGATACCTCGCGTTATATGGCGGCTGTGTGGCATGGATGAGAATGCCTTCTAGCTCGTCTCCTAATTTTAGAACATCCATCATGGTGAGCGGTACAAACGAGACGGCAATATCCCGATGATCGTAATCATCCAACCAAGACCAGGTACATGCTTTGTGTCCTCCTCTAAATCGCTCCCGTAGTTTCTTAGCTTTACCCAGATATAGTAATCCGTACTCCTGGTGCCTAACTGCATATAGCCCAGGCATCATCGGCAGATCGTAAAATTCACGGGTAATCGATGCACAGGATTCAAAGGGTAGCGATAAGAGTGCTTGTAATAGCTCTCTAGCCTGCGCCTCTAGTTCGTTCAAAAATTAGCCCTCAATTCTTTCAATGCAGCTCCTGCACCACCCAATGTCAGTCCTGCTTTATCAGGTGGGTTGATGATTTTTAATAAAGCTTGTCGATAGAGATTTTGACCATCAGAATTCAGATGGACACCATCAATAGTCAAATCTTTTCTCAGAGACTGACCTTGATATAAAGGTTGTATCTCCTCTTCAAACAATACAGCTTTTTCCATTGCTGCGACTTGGCGAATGAGAGCATTAATTTCTTCAACTCTAGCTATAGGACCAGCGAGTGCAGGGTTATGGCTTGCCTCCACTGTTGAGTAAAATGCTGGAATCACAAACACATTGCTTGCTCCTAAGACTTGGACAAGGGAGATACTTGTTTTGAGATTGTTTATAAAATCATCATTAGTAATACCACTATCAGCATCATTAGTTCCCATAGCAATAATTGCTGTTTGACATCTCACATGTGCCGCAGTTAATGCTTCTAGCTGGCTGACTAGAGAAGTTGTTGTCATTCCACCCATGGCAAAATTGAAGGTATGATTTCCTAAGCTATTACCAAGACTTGAAGAAATCGAATCTCCAAATAAGCAGGCATTGTAGCTTTTGTTCTGGGTTGCTTCACCTTGCTTTTGCCACACGCTTTCAGCAATCAAATCACCCTTTGAGTTCAAAGTTAGCTTTAATGGTACCTGTCCAACAGGCTGCTTCTGTAACTCTAGAGAAGTCGTATATGCTTGAATTCGAGTCGGGCTAAGTACGCTTAATCCCGTTACTAAAAACAAGGTTGTAGTCTGGAACAGGGACGAAATTTTACTCATAGCAGTCAGATGCAAAAAAATTGGCTTAGATACACCGCCAGAACAGAATTCCGTCAGTCTATCCCATTTGATGCAGTAGCTAGATTAACAGAACTCTACCAGTGCAGTGCAGTAATTATGGATTCAGCGATCACAAAACTAAAAAGTGAGCGTTAGTCACTATAACATCTATCTGAAGGGGGACGTCAATCTGAAAGCTGATGACTAAACGCCTAATAAAGGCTTAGATTAAGATAGTGTGAACACAGCAAGTTGAGATTTCCTATGGACGCTGCGGCATTGTGGCAACGATACCAGGATTGGCTTTACTACCACGAAGGATTAGGACTATATCTAGATGTTAGTCGGATGCGATTCGACGATGCATTTGTCGAGGCAATGCAGCCAAAGTTTGAGCGAGCGTTTCAGGATATGGCAGCGCTAGAGAAGGGAGCGATCGCTAACCCTGACGAAAACCGGATGGTTGGTCATTACTGGCTGCGCGATCCCGATTTGGCTCCTACAGCCGAACTGACACAAGATATCGTCCAGACTCTCGACGACATAGAAACCTTTAGCCAAAAAGTCCACACCGGGGCTATTCACCCTCCTCAAGCTCCACGCTTCACCGACATTATTTCCATTGGCATCGGCGGTTCAGCTCTTGGTCCCCAATTTGTAGCAGCGGCTCTCGCTCCAGATTTTCCCCTGCTGGATATTCACTTTATCGATAACACCGATCCGGCTGGCATCGACCACGTTCTGACACACTTAAGAAATCGACTTGCTAGCACCCTAGTCCTCGTCATTTCTAAGTCTGGAGGTACGCCAGAACCACGCAATGGCATGATTGAGGTCAAAAAAGCCTACGCTAGTCAGAATTTGGACTTTGCTCGCTACGCAGTCGCAATCACCAGCAAAGATAGCAATCTAGACAGAATCGCCAAGTCTGAGAGCTGGCTGGCAACTTTTCCTATGTACGACTGGGTAGGAGGACGGACTTCCGAAATGTCTGCTGTAGGTTTGCTATCAGCTACCCTTCAGGGAATCGATATCCGCTCGATGTTGGGTGGGGCAAAAGAAATGGATGCCGCAACCCGCAAGCCTGAACTCAAACACAACCCATCGGCTCTACTCGCTATGTGCTGGTACTTTGCTGGCAACGGGCGAGGTGAAAAAGACATGGTTGTTTTGCCCTACAAAGATAGCTTGATGCTGTTCAGTCGCTACTTGCAGCAGCTAGTGATGGAATCGCTAGGCAAGGAGAAAGATTTAGATGGTAACGTTGTGCATCAAGGCATTGCTGTGTATGGTAACAAGGGCACAACTGACCAGCACGCCTATGTACAACAGTTACGTGACGGGGTGCCCAATTTCTTTATGACCTTTATAGAGGTGCTAGAAGATCGAGAAGGACCATCCCCGGAAGTAGAACCAGGGATCACAGCAGGAGATTATCTGTCTGGTTTACTCCAGGGAACTCGCAAAGCTCTGTATGAAAAGCATCGAGATTCGATTACAATCACCATCCCTCAAGTGAATCCTCGTACTGTTGGTGCTTTGATTGCGCTATACGACCGGGCTGTAGGTTTTTATGGTTCCTTAGTCAATATCAACGCCTATCATCAACCAGGGGTAGAAGCGGGTAAAAAGGCTGCTGCTGCCGTTCTAGAGTTGCAGAACCGGGTGGTGCGGATTCTAAAGGAGGCAAATACTCCTTTGTCTCTAACTCAGATAGCTGAGAAAGCCAATGCAACTGATGAGATAGAGTCAATTTACAAAATTTTGCGTCACCTGTCTGCGAATAATCGGGGTATAACTTTAGAGGGGAATCTGGGAGAACCTAGCACTTTAAAAGCCTCTGCTAGTTAACGAATTTACGGTGGGAGCATAGTTAACTAGCTGTGCTCCCTACCTAGTCCAGTTAGAGCAAAGCTAACATGACTAGAGTTAAGGCTAATTTTTGAAGAAAAGCGGTCAATATTGGTAAAAGTAAGCCAGTCTCTGTGGCTGCTTTTTTGCATTATTCAGATGATTTTCTGTATTAAATACTACGATATTCTTTAACATTAAATTAGTCCTAAGGTAGGTAAGGTTTACTACTCTTATGGCAGAAGAGTAGTTATGTCAACGATAGTTAACTATTGAAATGACACCAAAACAAGTTGGCACTTCACAAGAGCGCAACTTGCACTGTTCCTTGGTTTGTTAAGGAAATCTAGAGTTGATTTGAATTTGACTCAATTGCCCAGCATCTCAAGGCTCTGCCGGAGGCAGCTCCGGTGACTCAAGAGCGCAAGCTCAAAATGCTTTAGCTTGAAGTGAAGGAGATTCTAATGAGCGGAAACAATCGGACAATTTTGCTCAAACAATTTACAGGTTTCGTGGGAATTGCTAGTGCTTTATTTTGTCTGCCAGCAGTAGCCATGCCTAATTCTCATGCTACTAATCCTGTGAGCAAGCAACTTATAGCTCAATCAGCAGGCGGTGGCACTGGCGCGGGAGCTGGCGTAGGTGGTACTGGCGCGGGAGCTGGCGTAGGTGGTACTGGTACGGGAACTGGCACTAGCGGTACTGGTACGGGAACTGGCACTAGTGGTACTGGTACGGGAGCTGGCACTAGTGGTACTGGTACGGGAACTGGCACTAGTGGTACTGGTACGGGCGGTGTTAGAGCCCTTTGGTAATAAAGGCAGACGGGTACTCCCGGCAGCTCTGATAGGGATTCGATGTAATCTGTGCAGGAATCAGCAGTAAGCTTTCAAAGCTGGTATGAGATATCTTGTGAGCGTTAAGCCATCTACTCCAAGTTCAGTGCGCTCTTGGGCTGCAAAAATTCCGGCGTGAGCGTGCCACCAAGCGGCACTTTGAACGATGGACTCTATTGGAGTTTGTCTGAAAACTGCTTGGGCAACCAAACCGCCGATTAAACCTGTTAACACGTCCCCGCTACCGCCTCGCGCTAAGGCTGGAGTACTTTCAGGATTGATCCAGACATGACCATCAGGACTTGCGATCGTTGTTCTTGCTCCCTTCAATAACACCACTGCTCCAGTTTGCCTAGCCGCAGTACGGATAACTTCCATCCGTTGATTCTGCACATCCCCGGCTTCAGGAAACAGCCGCTTGAATTCGCCAGCATGAGGGGTCAGAACAGTAGGAGCATGGCGCGATGATAGGGTAGGTATAGTGCCTAACTCAGCTAGGATGTTTAACCCATCAGCATCCAGCACTAGGGGTCGGTCACTGGCTAGCATTTGCTGGACAATAGGTTTGGCATCCTTTGTTAAGCCAGGACCGCAGGCAATGACATCAAATGAGCTAAGGTCATCG